>NZ_CFHWAF010000010.1:0-35627 GCF_984452065.1 Hoeflea sp.
GAGCCGGATGTCGCCATCGTCATGGTGTCGGCGCGGGGCAACCTGTCTGCACTGGCAATCCGTGATCTGGTCGGGGAAGTCGAGGCGGAGGTCCTTCAGGTTCCCGGCATCGAGAACGTTGTCATGATCGCCGAGGCGTCGAGCGGCGGGGGCGGCGGCAACTTCCTCAGCGGCGTTCAGGACAAACCCGCCGATGTGGTCGGCGAGCTTCAGATCGAGCTGGCCGACTATTGCTGCCGGCGGCGGGCCGTGGAGATCTTTGACGACATCCGCCAGCGGACCGCAGACATGGCCGGCATCAAGGTGGAGGTTCGCAAGATTGAGGGCGGACCGCCCACGGGCAAGGATCTGCAGCTTGAGGTCAAGTCGACGGACTACGATACGATGGTGGCTGCCGTCGACCGTATTCGCGATTATGTCGACACCGTCGATATCCTTTCGGACCAGGAAGATGGGCGGCCCCTGCCCGGCATTGAATGGCAGATCGACGTCGACCGCGAGCTGGCGGGTCGTTACAACGCCGGTATTGTCGGTGTCGGCTCCATGGTCCAGCTCGTCACCAACGGCGTCCTGATCGGCACCTACCGACCGAACGACTCCGAGGACGAGGTGGATATCCGCGTCCGGCTTCCTGAGGAACAGCGCACGCTCGATCAATTCGAGCTGTTGAAGCTACGCACAGCGAACGGCCAGGTTCCGTTGTCGAACTTCATCGAACGCACGCCGCAGCAGAAGGTCTCGTCGATCACACGTCGTGACGGTCTTTACGCCATGGACGTCAAGGCGAGCGTCGCCGAAGGTGCGATGGTCGACGGGCGTGCCGCGACGCCGAACGATGCCGTCAGGGACATCCAGACGTGGCTCGATACCCAAGAGTGGCCTGAGAATGTATTCTTGAAGTTCCGCGGTGCGGACGAAGAACAGCAGGAATCTGCAGCTTTCCTTGCCAAGGCAGCGATCGCGGCCCTGTTCATGATGTTCATCATCCTGCTGACGCAGTTCAACTCGTTCTACCAGACGGTCCTGACCCTATCGACTGTGATCCTGGCTGTTTCCGGCGTGCTCTTGGGCATGGCGGTAACGGGACAGAAATTCTCGATCATCATGACGGGAACGGGCATCGTGGCGCTTGCCGGTATCGTGGTGAACAATGCCATCGTGTTGATCGATACCTTCAACCGCATGCGGGCCGAGGGGGTCAAGGATATACGGCAGGCAGCGCTGAAGACGGCCGCCCAGAGATTGCGGCCGATCATGTTGACAACGATCACGACAATCCTCGGTCTCGTGCCGATGGCGCTTCAGATCAACATGAACTTCTTCACCCAGACCATCTCGATCGGAAGCATCACGTCGATCTGGTGGGTTCAGCTTTCGACGGCGATCATCTTCGGACTGGCCTTTTCGACAATGCTGACACTCGTCCTGATCCCGTCCATGCTGACCATGCCGAAGAATATCTCGGACAACTGGGATTCCATCAAAACCCGGCTCAGCCGTTCACGGCGCCCGGACAAGGATGGCGCAGAACCCGCCGACGGCAAGGGAACCGGCAAGCAGGCCGATAATGACGACCTGCCCATTGCACGGCCGGAAGCCGCCGAATGACAATCGAAACGCCGCCCCCGGGCGGCGTTTCTCTTTGCGCTTTGTCCAACACGCTTATCAGGATTGTGGTCCGGCTCATTGACGCTAGGATATCGGCATGACCACGATACGCGACCCCTTCGAACATCACCCGGAACTGCGCGGCAAGATTACCGATCCGTACGAGTCCTTTTTCAGAACATTCAAGCCGTCGGACTTTGATGCGCGGATGAAGGAAGCGGGGCTGCCGCCGCACTGGCGCCTGAGCGACGAGAAGCGGGAAGCATCGCGTCACGAAACGCTTGCCGGACACCTGGACACGGATTTGTGGGTCTTTGCCTATGGCTCGCTCATGTGGGACCCGGGCTTCCTGTTCGCGGAGGTCCGCAAGACCCATGTGGCCACATACGCCCGTTCCTTTTGTCTCAAGGATGAGCTGGGCGCACGCGGCACACGCGAAGCGCCAGGGCTCATGGCGGCGCTCGACAGCGGCTCGGGATGCACGGGCCTTGCTTTTCGGGTTGAACAAATCAAAGCCGACGAGGAAACGGCCATCCTGTGGCGGCGTGAGATGGCCACCGGCGTCTACATGCCGGTCATGGTCGACGCAGAGACCGCACAAGGCCCCGTCAAGGCGGTTACCTTTGCCGCGAACCACGATGCAAAGCGCATACGCAAAGACCTGTCACACGAAGAGCAGGTCCGCTATATCGCGACCGGTGCCGGCATACTCGGCACCAGCCGTGAATATATCGAGAACCTTGCGGACCATCTCGACGCGCTCGATATCGATGACGCGCATGTCTTTTCGCTTCTGCAGGACGTACGGCGGTTCCGCGCAAACGGTGCGCAGCGGACTGACCCGTCTTAGACGCGCTTCAGAACGATGGTCATGAACCACAGCTCAAACGCATATTTGCTGGTCTCCTCGCGGTAGAGCGCTTCAAACCTGTCAAAGAACTCCTTGTCGAGCGCATCGACCTCGTCCGGGTTCCGGACGCTCGGCTCGAACAACTGCCGGCGCAGCGTTGACGCGGCGAAGGCGCGGACATAACCGCGATAGTGGCTGGCATAGTCTTTCGGATCGGAAACAAAATCGGAGAAAACGTCGCGCGCGTGGCCGGGTGCGGGCTCCACGCCGACATAGTCGAGTTCGAAGGCCGAGGACAGAAGCGGATCCTCTTTCAACGGTGCCTCGGCGTCCTCGGCGGTCGGGAACCAGAGCGCAAACACGAAATTGTCGAGCACGTCCTTGTCGAGCAACCCCTCGTCCGCCATCTGCTGGGCGACAACCTGCAGAGCGCGATAAATGCCGCGTCCGGACGCGGCGATGCCGTTGATCTCGCCTTCCTCGGACACGGAACCGAGTGTCGAAACCAGAAGGTAGCCTCCGGGCCGCAATTCCTCCGCCCGGCGATGCAGGAACCGGGCCCAGTCCTGTTTTGCGATCGTTTCCATCTGCGTGCGCGCATCTCCGGTCAGATCGGCAAACCATACTGTTCCCGGCGCGTGGAGATTGACTGCCCGGCTCAGCCAATGGCTTGCCGCAAAACAGGTTCCAAGCGCGACCGACCGATCCGACGCCATGCGGTCGTAGAACGAGCCGATTGAGGCTTCGGTGCGTATATTCGGGTTGCCGTAGGAGTAACCGGCCTGGCCGCGCGTCAGCTCGAACAGGGCATCCCAATCATTGCCCGGCTGATCCGCATGGCAGACCACTATCCGCGCATCGGGAAAGCGCTCCTCATAGGTCAGAACCGCAGGCAGAACAGCATTGATAGCGCTGATGCCGGGCCCGCATCCATAGTCGACGATACGAAACTCCGGCTCTACTCTGTCCAGGCGCCCGACAATGTCACGAATGCGTCCGGCCTCGCGGTTCACGCCCTGTTGCTGCGCGCGCGAGTTGCGGTTGTAGTCCACCATCCCGTCGGTGGATTTCAACGGTTCGTGCGGTGTTCGTTTCATCGGCTCCGCCTCTTTTTGTTCGCCCCAGGCTCTTCAGGCCTGCTGCGCCGGCTATCCGGCTATGACGGCTCACCCGCCTGGCTCGCCTCCTCGGCTTTCTTCTGTTCCCCAAAGCGCTTGCGCCAGGCGCGCGCTCCGAATGGCAGGGAGACCAGATAAAGCACCGTTGACGCGGTCATGGTCTCCCAAGTGTAGGTCATCAGCAAGGCGACATAGAGGACAATAACAAGCATCAAGGGAAACACCAGATCGCGGCGAATGCGCTGACCCAGCGTCTTGCCCGAATAAACCGGCAGCCGGCTGACCAGCAGGAACGCAATCAGGAGGGTATAGATCGAGGCCAGATAGGCGAACGTAACGCCCGGCTCTATGCCCAGAAAACCGATATAGACGGGCAGAAGAACGAGGATTGCACCGCCGGGCGCCGGTATGCCGACGAAATAGTCGGCCTGCCAGCTTGCCTTGACGTTCCTGTCCTCCATAACGTTGAAACGGGCGAGACGCAAACCGGCCGCAATGGCGTAGATCATCGCTGCGATCCAGCCGAAGGAGCGCACTTGGTCGAGCAGATAGGCATAGAGCACCAGCGCCGGCGCAACGCCGAAATTGACGATATCGGCAAGGGAATCCATCTGCGCGCCGAATTTGCTCGACGACTTGAGCAGCCGGGCGGCCCGGCCGTCCACGGCATCGAGGAGCGCGGCAAGCAGGAGCATCGCGACGGCGAGTTCGAAACGCTGTTCGAATGCCAGCCGGATGCCCGTCAGACCCGCGCAGATCGCCAAAGCGGTAATGATGTTGGGAACCATCATCCGCAGGGAAATCTCGCGCAGGCGCGGTCCCCTGCTCTCGTTCCCGTCGCCGGGAGCGCCGTTCGGGTCGAACGAGGAAAAACCGGAATCCATAATTCGCCCTAAGCCCGCCGGGAGACGGTCTTGCCTTTATCGCTATCGAATTCGGCGAGCACCGTTTCACCCGCAATAGCCGTCTGCCCGACGGACACGCGCGGAACCGCCTTCGCGGGCAAAAACACATCGAGGCGCGAACCGAAGCGGATAAGACCGAAGCGTTCGCCCGCATCGAGGTGATCGTTTGCCTTCGTCCAGCACAGGATGCGGCGGGCAACGAGCCCGGCGATCTGCACAACGCCAATCGCACCGTTGGAGGTTTCAATCACCATACCGCTGCGTTCATTTTCCTCACTTGCCTTGTCGAGTTCCGCATTGAGGAACTGGCCGGGCTTGTAGACGACATCCCGAACAGTGCCCGCCATCGGTGCGCGGTTCACATGGCAGTTGAAGACATTCATGAATACGGAAATGCGCAGCATGTCCTCGTCGCCGAGGTCAAGTTCCTGCGGCGGTTTCATCTGGACGATAGACGATACGCGGCCGTCGGCCGGGCTGATGACAAGATCGTCGTCCAATGGCGTGACCCGCTCAGGATCACGGAAGAAATAGGCGCACCAGGCCGTCAGAAGCAGGCCGATCCAGAACAGCGGGTCCCAAATCCAGCCGAGGATGAGCGAGGCGGCCAGAAAGATAAGGACAAATTTGTAGCCTTCCTTATGCACCGGAACCAGCGTGTTGGAGATCGTATCGATCACACTCATGGGCAAACTCTCCAGGCGGCCTTGCCTTTCCCTCCCTTAACCGGGGAACTGCCGCACGCGTCTATATAACTTTAAAGATAGAGGACTTGAACAGAAGATTGACGGGTTTCCCGGTCCGCATGCGAGCCGCGCAGATCATTGCTGTTCTTCGTGCGGCCGCTTGCGGATGATCACGCCGAGATCGTCATGCTCACGGAAATCCTTGAGTTTTTCCTCGGTTTCCCGAGCCTCGCGCTGACGGTTCCACATATCGAGATAAAGACCCTTGTGATCGAGAAGCTGCTGGTGGGTTCCGCGTTCGGCGATCACCCCGTCCTGCAGGACAATGATCTCGTCGGCGCCGATGACGGTCGACAGGCGGTGCGCGATCACCAGCGTGGTGCGGCCCCGGCTGACAAAATCGAGCGCCGTCTGGATTTCCTGTTCCGTGGCCGTGTCGAGAGCGGAGGTTGCCTCGTCAAGTATGAGAATGGGCGGCGCCTTCAAAATGGTTCGGGCGATCGCCACCCTTTGCTTTTCTCCGCCGGACAGTTTGAGCCCGCGCTCCCCGACCATCGTCTCAAGGCCCTGCGGCAGACTGTCGATAAAGTCGCCGATCTGGGCCATATCGGCGGCCTGACGCACCTCGTCGTCACTGGCGCCCATACGTCCGTAGCGGATATTGTAGGCCAGCGTGTCGTTGAACAGGACGGTATCCTGCGGCACCATGCCGATGGCATTTCGCAACGATTGCTGGGTTACGTCGCGCACGTCCTGCCCGTCGATCGTGATGGCACCTTCCTGCACATCGTAGAAGCGGAACAACAGGCGCGACAGGGTCGACTTGCCGGCCCCCGACGGACCGACCACCGCAACGGTTTTTCCGTGCGGCACTTCGAAGCCGATGCCCTTGAGGATCGGCCGGTCAGGTTCATAGCGGAAATGCACATCGTCGAAGCGGATCGCGCCGGACTGCATCTTGAGCGGTTCCGCCCCCGGCTTGTCGACGATTTCCTCGCTGATATCGAGCAGGTCGAACATGTTCTCGATGTCGGTCAGGCCCTGGCGGATTTCACGGTAGACAAAACCGATGAAGTTGAGCGGGATCGAGAGCTGCATCAGCATGACGTTGATGAAGACGAAATCACCAATCGTCTGGTCGCCACGCTGCACGGCCAGTGTGGACATGACCATCATCACCGCCATGCCGATGCCGAAAATGAGCCCCTGCCCCAGGTTCAGCCATCCAAGCGATGTCCAGATCCGGGTCGCGGCATGTTCATAGCGGTCCATCGACCGGTCATAGCGCTCGGCTTCCATCTGCTCATTGCCGAAATACTTCACCGTTTCGAAATTGAGCAGCGAATCGATGGCCTTCGTATTGGCGTCGGTGTCGGATTCGTTCATGTCGCGGCGAATGGCGATGCGCCAGTCGCTGGCCCGGACGGTGAACCAGATGTAGAGCCAGATCACGAGCGCGGTGACGGCAACATAGGACCAGCCATAGGCGAAGCCGAAAATGAGCGCCACCAGAACAAATTCGAGCAGCGTCGGGAGCGTGTTCAGGATGGTGAAGCGGACAATTGCCTCAATACCCTTCACCCCGCGCTCGATGATGCGCGAAAGGCCGCCCGTGCGCCGTTCCAGGTGGAACCGGAGAGACAGGCGATGCATGTGGACGAATGTCTTGTAGGCAAGCTGGTGAACCGCGTGCTGGCCGACCCGGGCGAACAGGGCATCGCGCAGTTGGTTGAAGCCGAGCTGGATGATGCGCGCCGCATTATAAGCGATCACCAGCATAACCGGCGCGATCAGGATCGCGGGAAGGAAACCCAGCCCGTCCTCATTGCCGTTCAGCGCATCGGTCGCCCATTTGAAGAAATAGGGAACCACCACCTGTGCCAGTTTCGCCAGCACCAGGAAGCCGGCGGCATAAAGAACGCGGCGTTTGAGATCAGCCCGGTCGGCAGGCCACATATAGGGCCACAGATTGCGCAGCGTGTGCAGCGGATTGCCGGTGTCGGCAGCAATTGTTTTTTTCCGATCTGACAAGAAAACGCCTTTGAATAAGCCCGTCACCGGCCTCGCGGTTCCGACGCAAAGGCGGCGATTGATGACAACCGCCGCCCGATCAATAGATAGGCTCTATGGACATGCGGTCAAGCATGCCGCCAATGCGTCAGCGTCCCCAGATACGCTGGCGGTGAAGTTCCTCGGCATTGTCCAGCGGTTCCTCAGGGACAGCGAAGACCTGACCGGGTTCGATCAGGTCGGGATTTTTGATCTGATCGGCATTGGCGAGATAAATCGTCGTATAGCGGACACCGCGGCCGTAAATGCGCCGTGAAATCTGCCAGAGCGTGTCGCCGCGACGAATGATCACCGAACCGTCGCGGGGCTCAAGCGCGGCCTGGACGACCGTCTCGGCTTCGCCCGCCGCCGGTGCGGCAGGGGCAGGCGTGGATTGCGTGTCATCGGTTGAGCCCTCTTCGACGACGGGTTGCCCGTCTGCATCGGCCACCGCATCGGCGGTCTCTTCAACAGCCGCATCCTCGCTGCCGGAACCGGTGTCCCGCACGGGCCCGGCTTCGCCGGTTGCGCTCATTTCGGTTGTGATGTTTTCGGCCCCGGCGGGTTTTTGCGCGACCTCTTCCCGGCCGGACGTCTCGCCGGCATCCGCCGTCTCTTCGCCAGCGGTACCGCCGCCGGCCTCGGAAGCGGCAACGGCGGCCACCATCTCTCCTTCCGGGCGCGTAAAGGGCACAGTGACACGCAAGGCCGGCGCGACATTGCCCCGCATCGTCAAATCGGCGCTGATCGTGTGATCTCCAACCGCGATATCCTTGTCCGCCTCCACGAGAAAGCGACCGTTCCGGCTGACGCGGCTGGTGCCGAGCGACTCGCCATTGGCGTAGACGCTGACGTCCGCGCCGGGTGTTGCCGAACCGGCGACGAACATGCGGCCGCCCTCAATCTCGACCGCATCGATGCGCAGTATCGGCTGGGCGGCAACGGTGCCGGTGTCGGCCAGTGCCGTCTGCGACGCGGTATCGTCCCCGGTCTGCCCGCCCGCATCAGCAGCTTCGTCGTCGGCGTCCCGCGCCGGTTTTGTCATCGCCGTGTCGGCGGCAGGTTCGGACCGCTCGTCTTCCTGCGCGGCGGTCGCTGCCGTTTCAGCTTCCGGCTTGGCCAGAATACGGCTTGCCTCGCCGGGCTTTGTCACCATGACCAGAAGTTCCGCCGGCTCATCCTCCGGCACGCTGATGGTCGCGACCTCCTCCGATTGCGCAGCAGTGTCGTTCTCGCCAACCGAACGCAGGACAATCTCATGGTCGCCCGGCTTCAAGGCATCCTCGACAACCACCACGAAATCACCCGACACACCGGCATCGGCTTCGGCGATCACCTGCCCGTTGTTGACGACCTGGACCTTTGTTCCCGGTTCGGCCTGACCGGCCACAAGGGTGGACCCGTCGGGCTCAACCCGGACCACGTCGAAAGTCGGGGATTGCTCGGCCTCAGCGGTACCGGATGCCTCGCCGGCCTCCGGTTCGGACGTCGCGGCGGCGCTCTCCGCGGTATCGCGCGTTTCTTCGTTGTTCCTTTCGGCGGTTTCCTCGACATTGGCAGGCGCCTGCCCGCCGGTTTCTGTCCGCTCCGGTTCGGCGAACGGCTCCGTCTGGTAAACATATACGCCGACAAGAATGACGATTGCCAAGCCGACAAGGGCCAAAACCAGGGATTTGTTCTTGTTCATTCTATGCTCCAGTCGGCGCGGAAAACTGCAGGCGGCTACCGCACGGATCACGCCAATCCGCTCCCGTGTCCTCGTCCCCTTACGTCCACTTGGTATGCGGCACCGAGCCTCTAAAATCGTCGCCAAACTAGAACTTTTGACTGATCCGAACAAGCATTTGAGCTGCTTCGCCACCGCGAAAAGCCCGGAACCTGGGAGTAATCGGCAAAAATACATCAGATATGGCGCGAAGCGAGGCGCTTGACCTGTGTTGGCCCGCACTGTTTGCTCGTCACTATGGCACAGATTCGCTCAATTTGCGTTTATTGCGGTTCGCAACCCGGAAACGATCCGCAATTCGGGACAGCGGCGCGCGCGCTGGGACAATCGATCGCGGCAAACGGCATAAGGCTGGTCTATGCGGGCGTGGCCAGCGCCGGCGACCGTCACGTGATCGACCGTATGTGAGGTGGTTGCACCATGGGCACCGTGACCGACAGGGTTCGGATCGCATCGGTTCAATGGCAAGCCGGAGCGCTTGACGCGGCAGGTGTCTTCGCACGCATATCCGCCTTCGCCGATCATATGCGGATGCTCGCAGCCGATAACGGGATCAACATCATCGCCGGCTCGCATCTGGTATTGGACGATGACGGTGTCGCGCGCAACCGGAGCTTCGTTTTCCTGCGTGACGGCACGACGCATATGCGCGACAAGCTGCACCCCACACCGACGGAAACCGAGCCCTGGAAGGTGAAGGGCGGCGCGACGCGAGGACGGTCGAGAACCAGTGTTATGTCGTTGCCTCCGGCATGACCGGACAATTCCATAACGTTCCCGAGCAGCACGGCGCCTGCGCGCAATCGGCGATCTTAGAGTATCGGGCGACCTTCCCTTTGCCCGGGACGGTATCGCGGCACAAGCCGATGCGAGTGCGGACATGATCATCTATGCGGATCTCGATCTTGAAGCCCTCGATCTGGCCCGCCGCGAGGGCGTGGTCCGCTATCTCAGCGACCGCGGGCACGATCTCTACGCCGTGAACTGGAAAAGCTGACCGTGGCCGCCATTTATCGAATTGTCGCATTGCGCCTTTATGGTCGCGCGGCCGGCATTCTCCTGCCGGCCCGCATGCTTTAATTCGAGGCCCCCCATGAAACCGTTCACCGCACTCTTTTGTTTGTCCATCGTCCTTGCCGCCTTGACCACCAAGCCGGTTCCGGCGAATGACGGCGCCGATGTGCAACTGGGCCCCCGTCCGTTCTTTCTGCTCAACGGTCTTGACGAGGGCGAACTGAAAGATGCGTTGCAACAGTGCGAAAGCGGCCCGTTTTTCAAGAGCGATTTCTCGATCGGACACCGGGGCGCACCGCTGCAGTTCCCCGAGCATACGGAAGAGTCCTACAGGGCGGCGGCGCGCATGGGGGCCGGTATCCTTGAATGCGACGTTACCTTCACGAAGGACCGTGCGCTGGTTTGCCGCCATTCGCAATGCGACCTGCACACGACCACCGATATCCTTCTGAAACCGGAGATCGCCGACAGCTGCAGCGCTCCCTTCTCGCCGGCCGATCCGTCAAGCGGCAAGAAGGCGGACGCCAAGTGCTGCACGTCGGACATCACGCTGGAGCAGTTCCGGCAATTGACCGGCAAGATGGACTCGGCCGACCGCAACGCCACCACAGTCGAACAATATGTCGGCGGCAATCCCGGCTGGCGCACCGACCTCTATTCGACGAGAGGCCGGCTGATGACCCTGGCCGAATCCATCGATCTGTTCGAACAGCTCGGCGCCAAGCACACGCCGGAGCTCAAATCGCCGGGCGTCGCCATGCCGTTCGAGGGCGACTTCAGCCAGGAAGACTACGCGCAGAAGATGATCGATGCCTATAAGAGCGCCGGTGTCCCGGCGAGCCGTGTCTTCGCGCAATCGTTCAACCCGGCCGATGTGGCGTACTGGATCGCCAATGAGCCCGAATTCGGCGCACAGGCGATCTATCTGGACGGGCGCTTCCGCAACGGTATCGACCCGGAAGACCCCGCCAGCTGGACACCGTCGATGGAAGCGTTGAAGGCAGGCGGCTTCAACTATATCGCCCCGCCGCTCTGGATGCTCGTAAAGACGGGCGAAGACGGCCGCCCGGCACCGTCCGCCTATGCCGTGGCGGCAAAGCAGGCGGGCCTCGAGATCATCACCTGGACCCTGGAACGCTCCGGCTCGCTGTCATCGGGCGGCGGCTGGTATTACCAGACAATCGCGGGCGTCACCGACAGCGACAGCGATGCACTTGTCCTGCTTGACGTCCTGGCGAAGGATGTGGGGGTCGCGGGCGTCTTCTCCGACTGGCCGGCGACGACGACCTTCTATGCCAACTGCATGGGTCTTTGAGTTGCATGTCCGGGCATCGAGCTCTGTTTTACGCCTGACCCGGTTGTATCTGAGACACATCGCGCGTTTGTCTTGTTTGTCGGATAATGCGATTTGATTACCATGAGCAAAGTGCGTCGGCGCGATGCCTATTCGTTCATGAAAGACGACAACGTTCCTGATTTTAACGCAGGTGACGTCTTCACGGTCATGGATGCAAATTGCTCCCTGTGCGCAAAGGGTGCATCGTGGATTGCCCGAAACGACTCTCCTGAGCAGTTCAGGATTATCCCCCTGCAGTCGGATATCGGGCGGGCATTGATGAATCACTACGGTTTGGATCCATCCGATCCGACATCCTGGTTATATGTCGAACAGGGCAGAGCCTACACATCTCTTGACGCTTTTATCCGTGTGGGCAACCGCCTCGGCGGCAGATGGAAGGTGTTGCGTGTCCTGCGCATCCTGCCGCGCGCCGCACAGGATGTGTTGTACAATCTGGTCGCGCGCAACCGCTATCGCTTGTTCGGACATTCGGATTTGTGTGCTCTTCCGGATCCGGAAGTCCAAAAGAGGCTGATCTCGTGAGCGTGCCTGTTCCGGGCGGATACGGTACCTTCCGAGGCCTTTACCAAAGCCTGAATTGCTGCCTTGCCGGTCTTCCAGCGCAATGGCAGCAATCCATTGAGGATCAGAACCGGTGGGCGATTGCCGCCATCACATTGCCGCCGGTGTTTCCGGATGCATGCCCTTCGTTCAGCGAAAACGCCGCGCCGAACCGCAGATCCGTGACCGGTGACAAGGGCGTTGCATAGTCAAAGCCGAAGTCGATCTGCCGTGCGTCCGGTTCGAGATCGACGGGCACATCCTCGTAGAAAACCCGTGCGTCCCTGTCGCGGCCCACAGCCAGCCGCAAGCTCGCCTGCCCGCTCTCGATGCGCAGCGGCTGCTGCACGGAAAAGGTCAGCGCATCCGACCGGTTCCACAGACCGTTCATACGCGTGCCGACCGCAAAACCGGTGAACAGCGCCGGTTCGACCGCGGTCATCAGCCCGGCATCGTTGGTCCTGGATGCCCCGAACTCCGAGTTCACGAAAACCTCGAACGCCCCGACGGGAACAGAGACACCGGCGTTAAAGGCCATGGATGCCGTTTCAAACGTGCTTTCTTCCGCCAGTCTCAGGCCGAGGAAAGATCCCGCCTCCGCCGTTCCCGTCAGACCGAAGGTCAGCGCCGCGCCGCCATCGAGGCGAAAGGCCCGCGAAGCGCCCAGCCCGAAGGTCTGCCGGTCCTCATCGGCGCTGTCGGCAAAGGCAAAAAAGCCGAGATTGCCGCCGGGCAACTGCGTCCCGGTGCCGAAAGCGCGGGCCTGCGGCGCCAGCCCGAGCAGCGAAGCGGGATCGGCGAATGAGGGCGATGCGGTGGGGTTTATCCCGAACTGCGCACCGACATCCTCCGCCCATCCGAAGACCAGAGAGCTGTCAATGGGCTGGAGGCCGTCCGTACTGGTCGAGAACCCGAAGCTGCCAGCCTCGGTTGTCATCCGCTGGCCGGCACCGTCTGTAAAACGCTTCAACCGTTCATCGAAATTGTCATCGGCCTCTGCCGTGAGGATGGTCGCCGGCACGTAAAAATCCGTGCCGAGCGCGTCAAACAGGGCCATCTGCCGACCGGCAAGCGCATTGGCGATGGCATTGCCCTGCGCCGAGCCGGAAACCATGGAGACCTGCGAAACGGGAACCGTGGGGTCGCTCGCAACGGATGTCGTGGCCGCGCCGAGACTGCCGATCGGCAGCAGGGCGGCCCTCAGATCCATAAGTCCGTGACCGAATTCCTCATTGTAGCTGTGGATCACGCCATTGCCGAAATCAACGGAGCCGCTGGCACGCGTGAAGAAGGAGTTGTTGGCCGAAGCCAGAAGCCGGTCGACGATCTCGGAGGAATAAAGATTGGGAAATGCCTCGGACAGGAGAGCGACCGCACCGGATATCTGCGGCGCGACAAATGACGTACCCACCTTGTTCTCGTAAGCCGCATCACCGGTATCCATTGCGGTGTAGACAAACCCCTGGCCTGTGAGGCAGTAGGCGGCGGCCTCCAGGCATTCGGCGGATATGCGTGTCGCGCTGATCAGGTCGCCACCACTGTCATAGTTCGCCACGGCGTTGACGCCGACGATCCAAGACCCTTGCAAGGATGGATCCAATGACGGCAAAGCGGCAATGAAGCTCGCGCTGTTGTCCGAGGTTCTGTTCGACGCGGCAAACACCACGACGCCTTCGGTGGTGAACTGCCTCAAAGAGTCGATGTATTGAGACCAATCGCTGGCACTGCCTTCCATGGCATTGGCGATCTTTTGGCTCAATGTCGAACCGGCGGCACCGTTGATGTCATTAACCGTGATCGTCTCGTCCTTGCGCGGGCCGCTCCCCCAGTCAAACCCCCAGGAATTGTTCTGCGCAACGGCGCCGGCCGCATGGGCATCATTGGTCGCGCCGGTCAAATCGGACAGCAAGCGGGGCAGCGCTGAAAGGTGGAGATCGGCACCCGGCGCGACGCCCATCATTCCGAAACCGTCGTTCTGTCCCGCCGCGACCGCGGCGACCCCGGTGCCGTGGTCCTCAAAAGGGGCAGGAAAGGTGCCATAGGTCGTTATGGTTTTGCCGGCAAGCTCCCGATGTGTCGTGCGGAAACCGCTGTCGATGATGGCGATCAACTGGCCCGCGCCGGACAGTCCGATGGAATGGGCATATTCGAGATTGATCACCGAAAACGCATTTTTCCGTGTCACCACGCCGAAATTCTCCAGCCTCGGTGGGCCGAAGATATTGTGCTGTGCGACGAATTCACGGGAGTTTTGCGCCGCCTGCGCATTTGCTTCGAAGATATTGTCCTGTGCGACGAATTCAGGGGAGTTTCGCACCGCCTGCGCATCGGCTTCGTCGAAGCTGGTGACATAGTGCGTGGTGCCTTCATGGGCTGTCAGCAGACCGCCGCCTGAGTTGGCGCCGCGCCCGTCATCGTACGGTGCATCGCCCGACGTGCAGCCTGTCATGGCCACTGCCGCAAACAGCACGGTCACGCCGCCCCATGGCTGACAAAAAAATGAGCTTTGTGTGGTTCGTTTCATCGGTTTGAAATCTTTAAACAATCCGCATAGGAAATTTCATTCGTCAAAAAAGTTCATTCGTCAAAATAAAAAGAATCAATTAACCGCCGGTTAACGGTAGCACCGGCCAATTTCCAACTCAAATCGGGATACGGTCTGAAATCTTGTCAGCCCGCCAGCGACACGCGATATCGCGCCCTGCCCCCGGTTATGATTGCGACCTCAGCCATGAGCCTTCTTCGCGGAATGATCCAACCGCGCGGCCCTGGCCGCCGCCCGCATTTGCGAGATGGTCGACCAGCTATAGAGCCCGAGCGCCAGCCATATCAGGCAAAACGCCAGAAGCTGCCAGCCTGAAAACGGCTCCCGGAAGACAAAAACCGCGATCAGGAAAATCAGGGTCGGCGCGACATATTGCATGAGGCCGATGGTGGAGAGCCTCAGCATCTTTGCGCCGAGCGCGTAGCAGATCAGCGGTATCGCCGTCGCCGGCCCCGCAAACAGCAAGAGCAGCGTGTCGCTGGTGCTGCCGGCCAGGAAATGACCCATTCCCTCGACGTCAAAGGCGAGCACTATGAGGAGCGCCGGGATACACAGGAGAACGACTTCGAGGAAAAAACCCTGGGACGGGCCGATCGGCATCGTCTTGCGGAAGAAACCGTAAAACCCGAAGCTGAAAGCCAGCGACAGCGAGACCCAGGGCAAACCGCCGGCGTCATAGGTCAAAACGGCGACCGCCGCCATGGCAAGGGCGATGGCGACAAGCTGCACCCGGTTGAACCGCTCACCGAGAAAAAGTGCGCCGAGCATAATGCTGACCAGCGGATTGATGTAATAGCCGAGCGCCGTCTCCACCGTGCGTTCGTTGGCGACCGCCCAGGTGTAGATACCCCAATTGCCGGCAATCAGCGTGGAGGTCAGAAAGGCGTAGCCGAGGGTCCGCGGCGTACGCACCGCCTGGCGCAGATCGGCGGTCCTGCCGAGAGCCAATATGATGATCCCGGCAACCGGAATGGAGCACAATATCCGGTAGGCGACCACCTCTATCGCCGGGACATGATCCACCGCCTTCATGTAGAATGGCAGCAGTCCCCACATCAGATAGGCGGAAATGCCAAAAGCAAAGCCGCGCGCAGCGCTATCGGGATCTGAGCCGTTCATGGCTGGATGCTTCCACTATAATAGAATCAATGGGTTGAAGCGATTTTCGTATAAATCGAGTCAACCGGATTGAAGGCGACCAATTCCGCTGGACCAGCGCTCTCACGCCGGCGCGACAGGCAATCATATCCGGCTGTGAAGATCAACCGGCTTATTGCTCCTTGCGGATTTTCAGCAGCTTGTAGGTGACGGAGTCCATGAGCGCCTGGAAAGACGCGTCTATAATGTTGTGCGAAACGCCCACCGTCCACCATCGTTCCCCGGTCTGATCCCGCGACTCGATGAGCACCCGCGTGATGGCTTCTGTGCCGCCATTGAGGATGCGCACCTTGTAATCCGTCAGTTCCAGGTCTTCGATTTCAGCCTGATATTTGCCGAGATCCTTGCGCAGCGCGATGTCGAGCGCATTGACCGGCCCGTGTCCCTCGGCCACCGACATGGTGGTCTCGCCGTCGATCTCCACCTTGACGATCGCTTCCGACACGGTCTTGAGATTGCCGTTGGCATCGAATCGCCGTTCGACCATGACCCGGAAACTGTCGACGCGGAAGAACTCCGGAACACGGCCGAGCGTGCGCCGGGCGAGCAGTTCGAAGCTGGCGTCCGCCGCCTCATAGGCATAGCCCTGCGCCTCGTGCTCCTTGACGATGGAAATCAGCCGGTCGAGCCGTGGATTGTCCTTGGCAACCTCGATGCCGCGCTGCCGCAGCTCGTTGATAAAGTTCGACTTTCCGCCCTGATCCGAGATCATGACCTTGCGCCGGTTGCCGACCGCATCCGGCGGCACATGCTCATAGGTCCTGGGATCCTTCAGCAGCGCCGACGCATGAATGCCGGCTTTGGTGGCAAAAGAGGATACGCCGACATAGGGCGCCTGCGGCTCCGGCGAACGATTGAGCAATTCGTCGAACGCGTGCGACAGGCGCGTCAGACCCTTGAGCTTTTCTGCATCCATGGCGGTTTCGAACCGGCTGTTCCAAAACGGTTTCAACACAAGCGTCGGGATCAGCGTGACAAGATTGGCGTTGCCGCAGCGCTCGCCGATGCCGTTCAGCGTTCCCTGAATCTGACGCGCGCCCGCATCGACGGCGGCCAGGGAGTTGGCCACGGCCTGTCCCGTGTCATTGTGCGCATGAATGCCGAGACGGTCGCCGGGAATTCCCGCATCGATCACTGCACGCACGATTGCGGCGATCTCGTCAGGCTGCGAGCCGCCATTCGTGTCGCACAACACGACCCAGCGCGCACCGGCGTCGAAGGCCGCACGCGCGCAGGCGAGCGCGTAGTCGGGATTGGCCTTGTAGCCGTCAAAAAAATGCTCGCAGTCGACCATGGCTTCCTTGCCGGCCGAAACCGCCGCCTCGACCGATGCGGCGATACAATCCAGATTCTCCTGATTGCCGATGCCGAGAGCGATATCGACATGGTAATCCCAGCTCTTGGCAACGAAACACACCGCGTCGCTGCTTGACCGGAGCAATGCCGAAAGGCCCGGATCGTTGGAGGCCGACACCCCTGCCCGCTTGGTCATGCCAAAGGCGACGAAATCGGCATTGTGCAACCGGTTCTTCTCAAAGAACTCGGTATCGGTCGGGTTTGCACCCGGATAACCGCCTTCGACATAGTCGACGCCGAATGCATCGAGCAGCCTGGCGATCGCGATCTTGTCCTCGACATTGAAATCAATGCCGGGCGTCTGCTGCCCGTCACGCAGTGTCGTGTCAAAAAGATAGATTTTTTCGCGCTGTGTCATCAGTTCTGCTGCCTGGGCGGCCAAACCTCGGTGTCATGGCCCAGGTGTTGTTTGTTGATTACGCCAATGCGCTCAAAGTGCTTATGCGGCCATGTCCATTCACCGCAAACCGGATAACGCACCGCGCCGCACTGGCATCCGCCGGTGATGGCTTCGGCCGTCATCGCCGGTCTCCGGGCAGTCCAGGACATTTCATCACAGCGCCTCCCAGGTCGTCACGCGATCGCCGGTCTCGGGATCCTTGCCGTCCTTCAACCGGATCCCGTCCGTCGCAAGTTCGTCGCGGATGGCATCGGCGCTTGCCCAGTCCTTCTGCCGGATGAAGTCGAGCCGTGCGGCGATGCGTTCGGCAATCACCGCCTCGTCGACATCGACAGCCTTGGCCTGCCGGTACGCGGAAAATCCAAGCATCGCCATGGAGGATGCCAGCGTCGTTCCCTCAAGCCCGCTGAGGCTCGCAAGAGCGGCGGAAAAATTGAGATCGTCCGACAGGGCCTCGATGACGGCGGCATCGGGCGCCTGCCCATCGTCCGCATCGCCGGCACGCCGGGCGAATTTCTCCAGAAGACGCTCCGCTTCTTCAAGCTTGCGCACGCTGAAGTCGATCGGCTCGCGATAATGCGTCATCAGCATGGCGAGGCGCAGCACTTCCCCGGGCCAGCTGCGCCCGCCGAATGTGTCGCTCGCCAGCAACTCGTGGATGGTCACGAAACTGCCGAGGCTCTTGGACATCTTCTGACCTTCGACCTGCAGGAAACCGTTGTGCATCCACACATTGGCCATGCGCTGCGTGCCGTGGGCGCAGCGCGATTGCACGATCTCGTTTTCATGGTGCGGAAAGATCAGGTCCAGTCCGCCGCCATGGATATCGAAAACCTTGCCGAGATAGCGCTCGCTCATCGCCGAGCATTCGATATGCCAGCCGGGGCGGCCCGTGCCCCAGGGCGAAGGCCAGCCGGGCTCATCCTCGGCGGACAGCTTCCAGAGCACAAAGTCGCCGGGATTTTTCTTGTGGTCGTCGACTGCGACACGCGCGCCGGCTTGCTGATCCTCCAGTTTCCGGTGCGAGAGTTCACCATAGTCGCTGCTCGAGGTCACATCGAATAGAACCTCGCCGCCCGCCTGATAGGCGTGACCGCGCGCGATCAGCGTTTCGATCATCGCGAGCATCTGGGCAATGTTGTCCGTCGCGCGCGGCTCATGGGTCGGCTCAAGGCAGCCGAGCAGGCCGACATCGGCGTGAAACTGATCAGCCGTTTTCGCCGTGACCAGCGCGATCGCGTCGTTGAGGGCCTTGTCGGGATAGTCGCGGGCCGCGCGGGCATTGATCTTGTCGTCGACGTCGGTGATGTTGCGCACATAGGTGACCTGCCCCGCGCCATAACGATGCCGCAGGAGCCGGAAGAGCAGATCGAAGACGATGACCGGCCGTGCATTGCCGATATGGGCAAAGTCGTAGACCGTCGGCCCGCAGACATACATGCGCACGTTCCGCGGATCGATCGGCCGGAAATCTTCCTTCCTTCGCGTCAGCGTGTTGTACAGCTTCAGGCGTTGATCGCCCATACGTCGAACTCCCTTGTGCCTCAGGCCAGGGCGTTTGTCGTTGCTTTGACTATGAGACGAAAACGGCCGGGCCAGCGGTTGGCTAGCGGATAATAATGCAGCAGATGCAAATAGCGGCGGCGCCGCGAAGCGTTTTCATGGCGGAACTTATCGCCGCTCGCGGCAGTCGCGTCAAGTCATTAGCCGCCGCATCAGCCGTTCAGGAAGCGCAACAGCAATCCGACGGCCAGGGCCGCCATGATGAGACCGATGACGATGTCGAGGAAGCGCCATGCGACCGGTTTTGCGAAAACCGGCGCCAGAAGTCTCGCACCGTAACCCAGGCTGAAAAACCAGACGAAGGACGCCACGCAGGCCCCGGCGCCGAACGCCGTGCGGGCCGATCCTTCATATCCCCCTGAGATGCCGCCGATCAGGAGGACCGTGTCGAGATAGACATGGGGGTTCAGAAACGTCAGCGCCAGACAGGTCGTCACCGCCGCCCAAAGGCTTCCCGCCGTGCGTTCGGCGGCTTTGAGACCGTGCGGGTGAAGGGCGCGCCGGAACGCGAGCAGTGCATAGCCGGCCAGAAAGGCCGCACCGCCAAGGGTCACCGTTCCGATCAGGGCCGGAGAGCGCGCGACAATGGTGCCGAGACCGGCAACGCCGGCCGCGATCAGAAGCGCGTCGGAAAAGGCCGCGATCAGGCAGACGATGAAAACGTGCGCGCGCATCAGCCCCTGCCTGAGGATGAAGGCATTCTGGGCGCCGATCGCGACAATCAGCGATCCGCCGAGCACGAAGCCCGAAACAGCCGCACCGGCCACCGGATGGTCAAACATTCTTCCGCCAATCGCATCGAGGAACTGCCTAAAACAGCGACATCTGAGATTCCGTGTCCGGGCTTCCGGCGGATTTCTCCGCCCCGTCATCGGATAACTCCACCGGTTCCTGCAGGTCAGGCCCCATATTGGCGGCCTTGTTGACCCTGTCGGAGACGGGCACGGCCTCGAAGAAATCGGGATCGACCGGAACAAGGAGATCGGCGATGTCGCGCGGTTCGAAATTCACACAGTCCAGCCAGCGGCTGAAATCCTGCCGGTGGATGACGACCGGCATCCGGTGATGAATGTGGCTCAACGCCGCATTTGCCTGTGTCGTCATGATCGCGGCGCTGTCGATCTGGGAGCCATCCTCTGCAAGCAATGAATCCATCACACCGGCAAAGGCGATCAGGCCGCCGTCGCGCGGCCGCACCCAGTAGGCCTGCGGCTTTCGCCGGCCCTCCCGCTTCCATTCGTAGAAGCCCGAGGCCGGAACAAGAATGCGCCAGTGGCGCATCGGACCACGGAACGACGCTTTTTGTGCCGCCGTTTCGGAGCGGGCATTGATCAGCAACGGGAAGTCCCGCGGCTCCTTGACCCATGACGGAATGAGCCCCCAGCGAACCAGCCGCACCCGCCTGTCGGGATGGTTGGTTCCGGCTTCACGTCCCTTTCCATCGCCCGCGATCACCACAAGAACCGGCTGCGTCGGCGCGATGTTGTAGCGCGGCTGATGACGCTCCATTTCCCGGAGCTCGAACAGCGCCTCGATCTCGTCGACGGAATGGGTGAGTGAAAAGCGTCCGCACATGCCGCCTACCTCGAAAAGGCGATGGTGTCGGCCTCGCGCTCCGCATCGCGCAGATCGGATTGTGCCTGGAACAGTTCGTTTTGCTTGATGATAATGCGCGACTGGATGCGTACCAGTTCCTTCTGGTCGGATATGTCCGACAGCGATTGTTCAAGTTCTTCGATCTCGCGCCTGACCCGGTCGCGCTCCTGGCCGGCATCATAAACGCGTTTTCCGACCGTATAGGTCCTGATGAATCCCGCGGCCAGATCGACAGGGCATGCGTTGGCGTAATACGTGCCGGATTTGCCCACCAGCAGGCCGTTTTGCGGCGTGCAGTATTGCCGGATGCCTCTTTCCCATCCGGCGCGCCAGGCGGTGCCGTCGACCGGCAGACCAAAGGCCGAGCAGGCCTTTTGATGTTCGACGATGAAGGAGGACGCCTTGCCCTCCTGACCGTTGCGTTCTCCGAGATCACGCCAGTTCGTCGTCTCGCACTCGGCCTCGTTGAGGGTCGCGCAGGCGGACAGGGCCAGCGGAAAGATCAGCAACAAAGCCGCCGCCCTCAAACCATTCGCCGTCATTGCGTGTCTCCGGACTGTTTCGATGTAAGGAAAGTCAATAGGATGATTCGCGGACTTAGGACCAGAAACATGCGTTGTAAAGGGACCGTTGAGCATGGATTATCCCCGGATTGCCGTATCGGCCATATTGAAGCGCGAAGACCGCTATCTGCTGGTGCTGCGCGCAAGCGGACAGGCGAGCGGCTATTACGCCTTTCCCGGCGGCAAGGTCGAGGCCGGAGAGGCGCTGTCGCAGGCGGCTTTGCGAGAGCTGCGGGAAGAAACCGGCATTGATGGCCGCAATCCGAGATTCTTCAGGCTCTATGACCTGATCTCCCACGATGCCGGTGGCTCACTGGAAAGCCATTATGTCCTGGCCGTCCATCTGGTTGACGCCGATGCCGCCCAGAAGGCGGTCGCGGCGGACGATGCCGTCGAGGCCGGCTGGTATACGGCAAGCGAGGTCCGTGCCATGCGGACTCCACCAAGCGTGCTCGAATGCATCGACTATCTGGAAAGCCACGGCCCGGCCGCGCATGCGCACGCCCTCACCATGGAGGCCTGAGAGCGGATCAAGCGATTGTGAGAACGGTTATGTGGCTGTCCGCCGGGCGCATCGTTAGATTGCGTCCACACACCGGAGGACGTCATGGTTGCCAGTTATTCCACCATCAGGCTCGCGGGCGGCCTCGTCGTTGCCCTGATTTTGACAACCGGCTTCGCCGCGGCAAATCCCGACAACTGGACGCGCGAAGGCTGGTCGACGGATTTTTCGAAACACACGATCGACTATAACGAAATCATGTCCGGCGGCCCGCCGAGGGACGGAATTCCGTCGATCGACGATCCCCGGTTCGTCACCGTCCCGCAGGTCGACAATCTGGAAGATGTCGAGCCGGTGATGGGCCTTGAGATCAATGGCGATGCCCGCGCCTATCCTCTCCGCATCCTGATGTGGCACGAGATTGTCAACGACACAGTGGGCGGAACGCCGGTGGCGGTGACCTATTGCCCCTTGTGCAACGCCGCCCTCGTCTTCGACCGGCGGATCGACGGTTCGGCCGACACGTTCGGCACGACCGGCAAATTGCGGAATTCGGACCTCGTCATGTATGACCGGCGCACCGAGAGCTGGTGGCAGCAGTTTACCGGAGAAGCCATTGCCGGGGAAAAGACGGGCACCAAACTGGCTCTCGTCCCCTCACGCCTTGAGTCCTGGAAAAACTTCAGGATGCGCCATCCGGACGGCAAGGTCCTAGTGCCGAACAATGACCGCATGCGCAATTACGGCGCCAATCCCTATCAGGGCTACGACACGCTGAACCGGCCGTTCCTGTTCACCGGCGAGTTGCCGAAGGACATCCATCCGATGGCCCGGGTGGTGGTGGTCCGCGACGGCGGCGAGCCGATCGCCGTTTCCATGCTGAAGGTCCGGGAAGAAGGCCCTCTCGAACGCCGCGGCGTCACGATCGCCTGGGAGAAAGGCCAGTCATCGGCCCTCGACAGCAGCGTGATCGCCAGGGGCCGGGATGTCGGCAACATCACCGTGCAGCGCGACGGCAAGGATGTTCCCTACGACGTCACCTTCGCCTTTGTCGCAAACGCGTTTCTGCCCGACACGACGATCGAAAAGGCGGCCGGCGAGTAGACGACGACGCGGTTCTTTTGCCCGCCGGCGATTTCGTGTTAGTGCAGCGACATGGATCGCCGGATGAAATCACCCGTTTTGCTTGCCGCCGGGCTCTGCCTGGCTTTCAGCGCCCCCGTTGCCGCGCAGACGGCGCAGCCGCCCTACGAGGAGCGGTTGATAAGGCTGTCCGAAATCGTCGGCTCGGTGCACTACCTGCGGACCCTATGCCTGAAGACGGATGAAGGCTGGCGCACGAAGATGCAGGCGCTCATTGACCTGGAGGCAACCGATCCGGAACGACGCGCCCGCTTCGTGGCCGCCTTCAACAAGGGCTACCGGTCCTTCGCCTCGGTCCACCGAAAATGCAACATCGTGGCAATAGAAGCGGAAGAACTCTACCGCAAACAGGGCCTTGAGCTTGCATCGGAGATCATAGCGCGCTACGGAAATTAACGGTCCATTAACCTGATATTTCACTGTACCGCTTTGGACATGAAATGCGTGTTACTTTGGGTTCGGGAAGTTGTGGAGATGTAATCTCCAGGTGGTGTTTATGACGGAATCCTATTTATCCGACATTGACGAAATGATCGTCTACGAAAAAATGCAGGCCGCCCTCGAGCATCAGAACGATGCGTGGGCGGAAGGCGTCGCCGACGGAATTGAACCCGAAATCATTGCCGATGCAGCCATTGTGACGGTTATGCGGGAAACGGTGAAACTGTTCGGTGAAGACGCGACGGAGGCGATGCTGGAAGACCTGAAGCAGCGCCTTTTGACAGGGGAATTTTCGCCGGAGCGGCTGATACAATAAATCAGGCGTCGCCGGCGAGGCACAGGGAGCCGGGTCAGGCATGCTGAATGCGCGGGGAGCAAAGCACCTTGCGGGATTGGCGCTCATGTCAGTCTCGCTGTGCTGTCACGCTCCGGTTTCCCACGCATCTGCGGTGATCGAGACGGATCGGTCATCCTACAAATCTGCCCCAGCGCGGCTGCTGGCGCTCAGTGAAATCGGCGAGGCAGATCCCGGCCAGACGGGCGAAACCGAGCTTGAACGCGCCGGACCCGGCCTTCCAATCGATCCTGAAACGAGCGCAGGCGACAGTTTCGAAACCAATGTCACCGTTGAAGAGATCCATCCCGACGCCGGTCAGAACGTCACCGTGTTTTACGATACGGACAAACTGCCTGCCCCCGTGCGCAGGATGCGGGAACTGATCATCGAAGCGGCTGTCAAAGGGGATATTGAGGGCCTGCGGCCGCTGCTCGGGACCGGCATCACGCGGACGCAGCTTTCCATTGTCGGCAATGAGGGCGATCCCATCGATTTCCTCAAGGAAAACTCCGGCGACGCCGAGGGCCAGGAGCTCCTGGCAATCCTGCTCGATATCTTCAGCGCCGGCTACGTTCATCTCGACGCCGGTGAGCCGACGGAACTTTATCTTTGGCCGTATTTTTACGCCATGCCGCTCGACAAGCTCGACAAAAGACAGAAGGTCGAGTTGTTCCGGATCATAACAGCCGGGGATTACGAGGATATGAGGGACTTCGGCGCCTATATCTTCTATCGCACCGGGATCGGCCCCGAGGGCGACTGGAAGTTCTTCGTCGCCGGCGACTGAGTGGAAAACCACCCTTGCCCGGCGGCGGTCTTCGGACTACCTACGATTTGCCAGACAACACAGATAACGGAAATCCCATGCGGTGTATCACACTTGCCGACAGGACACTGGTTCGCATCGCCGGCGAAGATGCGCAAAGCCTCCTGCAGGATGTCATCTCCTGCGGCGTGGAGGATTTGCCGCAGGGCGTTGTCCGACCGGGCGCGCTCCTGACCTCACAGGGCAAAATCCTCTTTGCCTTCCTCATGTCCCGCGACGGCGGCGACGGTTTCATCTTCGAACTGGCGTCGGCCGGCGTTCCGGCCTTCGTCCAGCGCATGACCATGTACCGGTTGCGGGCGAAGGCGGACATCGATGCGGTCTCCGACCGGCCCGTCCAGGCGATATGGGACAGCGCTCCTCAAGACGGCTGGCTGACCGACAGCCGTTTCAGGGGCGAGCGGACCGCATTCCGGGCCTATGGCGCGGCGCTCGGCGATACGGCATCGCAGGATGCGTACGATTTGTTGCGTATCGAAAACGGTGTCGCCGAGGACGGTTCCGATTATGCGCTGGGCGATGCATTTCCCCATGACGTCCTGATGGACCTCAATGACGGCATTTCGTTCAGCAAGGGCTGTTTTGTCGGACAGGAAGTGGTCTCACGCATGCAGCACCGCGGGACCGCGCGGCGGAGGATCGCGATCGTTGAGGCGCCGTCACCGCTGCCGCCGGGCGGTACGTCCCTGACGGTCAACGATCGCAGCGTCGGAACGCTCGGGACCGTCCATGCCAATCTCGGTCTCGCCATGGTCCGCACGGACAGGATCGCTTCGGCGATAGCGGACAATGCGCCGGTTCTTGTCGAAGGGATCGAGGTCTCCGTGCGTCTTCCCGCATGGACCGGACTTTCAATTCAGCCCGCCGAACCGGCGAAGAGCGGGAACTGAGGCACAGTGTCTGGCTCCTCCTCTCCGCGCGCCTGGCAACGGATGCTCTCGGGCCGCCGGCTGGATCTCATCGACCCCTCGCCGCTCGACATCGAGATCGCCGACATTGCCCACGGCCTGGCAAGGGTTGCGCGCTGGAATGGACAGACCACGGGCGAACATGCCTTCAGCGTGGCGCAGCACTCGCTGGTCGTCGAGCAGATTTTCCTGAGGCTGCGCCCGTCCGCGAGTGCCGAGGAGTGTTTGACCGCACTGCTGCACGATGCCCCGGAATATGTGATCGGCGACATGATCTCGCCGTTCAAGGCGGTCATGGGCGGCGACTACAAGACAATCGAAAGGCGTCTGGAGGAGGCCGTACACCTGCGGTTTTCGCTCGCCACGGAGACACCGAAAAACCTGAAGGCGCTGATCAAGCGCGCCGACCGCATCTCCGCCTTTTTTGAGGCGACCGGCCTCGCCGGATTTTCCGAGAGCGAGGCCGCCAGGCTTTTCGGGCGCCCGCGCGGTATCAGCCGCGATCTGATCGCGCTCGATCCGCTTCCTGCCGGCGAGGTGCAGGAGGCATTCGTGCGCCGCTTCGAAGCCATTGAGGCGGCCCGCTCAACCGTTGCGCAGAGTTCGTGAACGAAAGTCCCGGCAATGCCCAATCTCGTCGTCTGCCCATTGTCGAGACTGTCAGCAACGGCGGCGGCCTGCGGCGCCCGCGAAATGGTGACGCTGCTGTCGAACCAGAACACGTTGAACCGCCCGGACGGCATTTTGCCGGACCGTCATCTGTTCCTCGATATGAACGATATCAGCATCAGGGTCGAAGGCCTGCAGGAGCCTCAGGCCTATCATATTTCAAGGCTGATCGATTTTGCCGGCCGGTGGGACCGCTCGGCACCGCTCCTCATTCATTGCTGGATGGGGATTTCAAGATCGACGGCGGCGGCCTATATCATCGCGGCCGCGCTCAATCCGCACAATAATGAGGTGATATTGGCTCAGGAACTGCGACAACGCTCGCCATCGGCAACACCCAATGCCCGCATGATCATGCTCGCCGACCGGGTCCTGTCCCGTGAGGGCCGCATGGTCGGGGCCATCCGTGACATCGGGCGCGGCGCGGACGCCTTTGAGGGGAAGCCCTTCGTCTTCCCCCTGGAGGTCTGAAGGCCATGGCGACAGGTTCAACAGCGGTCGAGATCGGTCTCAATGCAGCCATTGTGACGGTCGATGGCCGCGATCCGCAGATATTGGTGGTCTCCCGGGATGTGTCCGGGGACGATGGAACCGCCCTGCCCGACGGCCTGCCGCTCGGTTCCTTCAACCCGTTGCGCCACCGGACATTCGAAACCGGACTGCGGGCGTCGGTGGAGGAGCAGACCGCCCTGCATCTCGGTTATGTCGAACAGCTCTATACATTCGGAGACCGCGGCCGCCACAAACAGCCCGAGGATGTCGACCTGCATATCGTGTCGGTCGGCTATCTCGCGCTGACACGCAATGACGGGGAGCAGACCGGTGTTCTGGAGCGCAACGGCGCCTTGTGGCGCGACTGGTACGGCTATCTGCCCTGGGAGGACTGGCGCAGCGGCAGGCCCGCATTGCTGGATGAGACAATCCTGCCGGCACTCGCCGCCTGGGCGGCAAATCCGGACAGCGAAAAAACGCGACGCCTGCCCAACCGGCACTCACGCCTGCGCCTGGCGTTCGGACAGGGCGACTTTCCCTGGGACGAAGAGCGGGTTCTGGAGCGGTACGAACTGCTTTACGAAGCCGGGCTTGTCGAGGAGGCGGTCAGCGACGGCCGCATCCGGTCCACGGGCCTTGAGACGCCGCTCGGGCGGCCGATGCGGCTTGACCACCGCCGCATTCTCGCAACGGCGATGGCCCGCCTGCGGGGCAAGTTGAAATACCGCCCGGTCATTTTCGAGCTGATGCCGCCGGAGTTTACGCTGACGGACCTGCAGTCGACCGTCGAAGCGATCTCGGGACGGCATCTGCACAAACAGAATTTTCGCCGCCTCGTGGAAGGCGCTCAGCTGGTGGAGTCGACCGGCGCAACGAGCACCGCCACCGGCGGACGGCCCGCCGCCCTTTACCGTTTCCGCCGCGAAATCCTGGAGGAACGCCCGGCGCCCGGCATCAAGTTCGGCAGTCGGTAGCCGGCTCAGCCGATTGCGATGTCGAGACCGAAGTCGAGCGCCGGAGCAGCCATCGTGATCTTCGATGTTGAAATGTAATCGACGCCCGTCTCGGCGACGGCGGCAATTGTCGTCAGATCGATGCCGCCGGATGCCTCAAGCACTGCCCTGCCGGCATTGAGATCCACAGCCTGCGCCAGCACGGCCGGCGCCATATTATCGAGAAGAACCGCATCCGGGCCGGCCTCCAGCGCCTCGGCAAGCTGATCGAGCGTATCGACCTCGACTTCGATCCTGACCATGTGTCCGTTGCGTGCCCTGGCGGCGCTTACGGCCTCACCGACGCTTCCCGAAACGGCGATATGATTGTCCTTGATCAGCACGGCGTCATCGAGGCCAAAACGATGATTGACGCCGCCGCCGCAACGCACCGCATATTTTTCAAGGACACGCAGGCCGGGCAAGGTCTTGCGGGTACAGCACACCCGCGCCCTGGTATGGGCAATGGCCGAAGCGTAGCGTGACGTCAGCGTCGCGACACCGGAAAGATGCATCAAAAAGTTGAGCGCGACGCGCTCGGCCGCCAGCACGGCGCGGGCGTTGCCCTTGATTTCGGCTATCGTCGCCCCCGCCGCAATCCGGTCCCCGTCGCCAGATTTCATCTCAATCGAGACATCCGGATCCATCATCACGAATGCGTGCGCGGCGAGCGGCAGACCGGCGAGGACGCCGGCCTCCCGTGCCGCGATGACGGTGGATGCATATGCTGCGGGATCGATGGTCGCCCGGCTCGTGATATCTCCGGCCCGGCCCAGATCCTCTTCAAGCGCATGACGAACACTGCGTTCGACGTGCACGTGCGGCAGGTCCGTTGCGTTCTTCATACGGCCACCTTTTCGCGCATCTCATCTACAACCGCATCGGCCTCGGCGAGCGTCAGATAGGTTCGATGCTGCCGCTCGGGCCGGGTGTCCGGCTTGTCGGAACGGAAATGTCCGCCCCGGCTTTCCTCGCGCCGCAGCGCGCCGGCGACGACAAATTTGGCGCTTGTCAGCATGTTGCCGAAACGGGCCTTGCCGTTTCTTTCTTCCAGTTCGGCAATCGTGCGCGCTGCCCGGGTCAGGCCATCAAGATTGCGCACCACACCGACGTCTTCGCTCATGGTGCACCGCAGCCGCCGCATCGCATCGCTGTCATTTTCGGTGACGACATCGTCCGATTCGTCCTCGGGGCTCGCCCAGCTGCCGAATTTGGAAGCCGGCAGCAGGCCCTGGATGTCCTCGGCAATGCGTCCGGCGAAGACGACGGCTTCCAAAAGCGAGTTGGAGGCAAGCCGGTTGGCGCCATGGGCTCCCGTCGAACTCACTTCGCCGGCCGCCCAAAGGCCGTCGAGGGATGTGCGCCCGTCCGCGTCCACCAGCACACCGCCCATGTGATAGTGGGCCGCCGGAATGACCGGGACCGGCTGGCTGGACGGATCGATGCCGGCCTTCATGCACGACTCGTAAACCGTCGGGAAATGATCTTCGAAGCGGGTGCCGATGGCCTCGGTGCAGTCCAGGAACGCGCCGCGTCCGGCCTTGATTTCCGAAAATATGCCGCGGGCGACGACATCGCGCGGCGCAAGCTCGGCGTCGGGGTGGAGGCCGGCCATGAAGCGATGTCCGGACCCGTTGACCAGTATAGCGCCCTCGCCGCGCAGCGCCTCTGTCGCGAGGGGTGCGGGAGTGCCGCCGACATCGATTGCCGTCGGATGAAACTGGACGAACTCCGGGTCGGCGATGACGGCGCCGGCCCGCGCGGCCATGCCGGTGCCGCCGCCGTTCGACTGTGTCGGGTTTGTCGTCACCGCATAAAGGTGGCCGATCCCGCCGGTGCACAGAACGACAGCGCGCGTCGGAAAGGCAAGCCTGCGGGTGGCGCGGCCGCTGTCGGGCCGGGCGACGACGCCGGTCACGTAACGGCCCTCGGTCGTCAGTTTCTCAACGACATATCCTTCCAGCAGGCGTATCGACGGCGTCTTGCGCACCGCTGCGATCAGCGCCTCCATAATGGACTTTCCGGCCATGTCGCCACGCACACCGACGACGCGTTTTTCGCGGTGGGCGGCTTCCCGCGTGACCGCAAGGCGCCCTTCAAGGTCGCGGTCGAACGGCACGCCGTAGCTGAGCAGATCGTCGATGCGGGCCGGGCCTTCGGCGATCATGGTGCGGGCAATCTTCTCATCGACAATCCCGTCCCCGGCCGCGATCGTGTCGTGAAGATGTTTTTCGATGGTGTCGCCCGGACTGACGGCCGCCGCAATGCCCGCCTGCGCCCAGGCGGACGACGCGCCGGTCCCGACCGGCGCGGCCGCCAGCACCGAGACCGGGCGCGGCGCCAGTTTCAGGGCGCAGAACAGACCCGCAAGACCGCCGCCGACGATGACGACGTCGTCGATACCGGTCCATGAGTGTGGGGAAAAGGCCGGGTGCCCGTTCATTTGCCGAGGTTCACCATGCGTTCGACCGCAAGGCGCGCACGATCCGCAATCGCCGGATCGATCGTGACTTCCTCTGTCATGTAAACGAGGCTGTCGAGGATCTTCGGCAAGGTAATGCGCTTCATGTGCGGGCACAGGTTGCATGGCTTGACGAATTCGACGCCGGGCGTTTCCGCCTCGATATTGGAGGCCATGGAACACTCGGTCACGAGCAGCACCTTTTCCGGCCTTTCGTCCTTGACATAGTTGATCATCCCTGATGTCGAACCGGAATAATCGCACACGTCGATCACATCGGGATGGCACTCGGGATGCCCGATGATCTGGATGGCCGGATCGGCCTGCTTGTATGCCAGCAGTTCCTCAGGCGTGAAGCGCTCGTGCACCTCGCAGTGCCCTTCCCATGTCAGGATCGTCTTGTTTGTCTGCTTGGCGATGTTCATCGCCAGATATTCATCCGGAATGCACAGCACCGTATCCTCTTTGAGGCTTTCGACGATGGCGAGGGCATTGGACGATGTGCAGCAGATGTCGGTCTCGGCCTTCACGTCGGCGGATGTGTTGACATAGGTGACGACGGGGACGCCCGGATTTGCCTCCTTGAGCCGCCTTACATCCTCTCCGGTGATCGATTCGGACAGCGAACAGCCGGCTTTCACATCCGGTATCAGGACCGTCTTGTCCGGATTGAGCAGTTTCGACGTCTCGGCCATGAAGTGGACGCCGCACTGGATGATGATGTCGGCATCGACATTGCCGGCTTCGCGGGCAAGCTGCAGGCTGTCGCCGACAATGTCGGACACGCAGTGAAAAATTTCCGGCGTCTGGTAATTATGGGCGAGGATGACCGCGCCGCGTTCTTTCTTCAGCCTGTTGATGGCATGGATGTAGGGCGCGAAGACCGGCCATTCGATCGCCGGAATATGATCCTTGACGCGTTCATAAAGATGCTCCGTCTCGCGCGCCACCGCGGGCGTGAACTCAAGATCGGGCATTGCGATCTCGCCAAAACGCTCACGTGCAGTGACCACCGGCTCCCCTGTCCACTCATGACCTTGCGTATGGAGAATGTTCATTGCGCCGCTCCCTTGCCGCCCGAACCCAAAACGTCCGGAACCTGAAATTTCCCTCTTATGCTCATAATGAGCATAAGAGGGGCGAAAAAAACACCGGCAAGGCCGGATGTCCTGTAAATAATGCCCTCGCCGGTCATTTGCAAGCCGAAACAGGCCATGCCTACAAATAATGGTGTTACATATAACCTGACCATTTGATCAATATTCTTGATGGGTTGCTCAAAAATCCTGCTTTGACAGCCCACCGACGGCACGCCTAGCTTTCGATGGTCTTCGAAGATGAAACGGCCCCGATCACAAAGCAATTCCGGAGCGCCACAAGCACAGTTGCCACATGATCCGGGCCGAATGAGGTAAACATGACAGGCAAACCCGCAAAGGCCGATTTTCCCTGGCTCATTATCGCCAGCGGCTGCGTGATCGCGGCCCTCACCTTCGGTCCGCGCTCGGCGATGGGGTTCTTTCAACTGCCCATGCTCGCCGATACCGGCTGGGACCGCACGACCTTCGGCCTTGCCATGGCTTTGCAGAACCTTTGCTGGGGACTGGGACAGCCGTTCTTCGGCGCCATTGCCGACCGCTTCGGCACGTGGCGGGTGCTGGCGCTCTCGGCGATCCTTTATTCGGCGGGCCTTTATATGATGGCCCATGCGGATGCGCCCATGCTGCTTCACCTTGGCGGCGGGGTTCTGATCGGTCTCGGCGTGGCGGCGGGCTCCTTCGGCATTATCCTTGCGGCTTTCGCCCGCAATGTCGGACCTGAAGACCGGTCCTTCGCCTTTGGGCTCGGGACCGCCGCCGGTTCGGCCGGCATGTTCCTGTTCGCGCTGATCACGCAGGGGCTCATCGACACTGTCGGCTGGTCCGATGCGCTGGTGTACCTTGCCATCGCCATGCTTGTCGTGCCGGTGCTCGCGGTCGCGCTGCGCGGCAATGCGCAATCCGGTTTGCAGTCCGCCAACGAAATCGATCAGACTGTCGGCGAGGCCCTGCGCGAGGCGTTCGGCTATCAGGGCTATCTTCTTCTAACGGCCGGATTTTTCGTCTGCGGCTTTCAGGTGGCATTCATCACCGCGCATTTCCCGGCCTATGTCGGCGATATCGGTGTGTCCGCCAACTATGCCGTGTTCGGCATCGCGCTCATCGGGTTCTTCAATATTATCGGGTCCCTGGCTGCCGGCATTATCGGCCAGCGCTATTCCAAGCCCATGTTCCTGGTGACGATCTATCTGAGCCGGGCCGTGGTGATATCCCTGTTTCTGCTGTTGCCGCAAAACGGCACATCGGTGATCGTTTTTTCGGTTGTGATGGGATTGCTTTGGCTGTCGACCGTACCGCCGACCAACGCGCTTGTGGCCGTCATGTTCGGCACGCGGCATCTCGGCATGCTCGGCGGCATCGTGTTCCTTTCACACCAGGTCGGATCGTTTCTCGGTGTCTGGCTTGGCGGCGTCCTTTACGACCGGTTCGGCAGTTTCGACCCGGTCTGGTGGCTGGGCGTCGTGCTTGCCCTTTTTGCGGCGATCGTCCACTGGCCGATCCGCGAGGAAACCGTTCCGCGTACGGTTCCCGCCCAATAATTTGCCCTATTTGGGGCCCTGCGAAAGCGCCTTGAGCGCGGCGTTGATGAAACCGGCGCGCGCATCGGGAATGTCGAGGCCGCGCGGCTCGTAGACATGACGACGCAGGAAGAAGCCGGTCAGTTCGAACGCCTGCGAGAGGCTTTCATGGTCGGCCGAGAGACGGCTGCCCTGCGCCAGGAAATCCGGCAGAGCCAGCATCTTGTCGGCCCAGGGCTCACCGGCCGCGCGGCTGACCGCCCTGCCCGACTTCGGCGACACATAGCGCAGGTCCTCACGTTGTCCCGTCGCAGCGCACCGCGCAAGGTCGAGGCCGAATCCCAGATCCTCAAGCATTGCAAGTTCAAAACGGACGAACAGCTCGCCGGCCGCGGCGGGTTCATGGAGATTTTCCAGAATGACGCCCAGCGCCTCGAAAAGATGCGGATGCGGATCGCGTTCGGGCAGAAGGCGCAGCAAGGCAGCCAAGGCCTGAACGCCATAAACGGCGATCGCCGATTCCATCAGCCGCGCAGCGCGCAATTGCGTCGGTTCGACCTGATAGGTCCCCAGATGCTGGTCGAGCCTGGCGCGCCAGGTGACGGACACGCTGTTGCCGGGCTGGAGCACCGGCTGCATGCGACGTGAGCGGCCGCCGCGGACAAGCCCGAGATGCCGGCCCCGGGCACGCGTCATGATTTCCGCGATGACATTGCTCTCGCCGTGACGCCTCACGCCGAGAACGATACCTTCATCCTGCCATTCCATGAGGAAAACCTGTCCCCGTCAGGAGGGAAATTCAAGCCCGATCTCGCGGTAACGCTCCGGGTCGTCGCCCCAGTTCTCGCGTACCTTGACAAACAGGAAGAGATGCACCGGCTGCTCCAGGATAGCCGCCAGTTCCTGGCGCGCGGCGCGGCTGATCTGCTTGATCGTCTCGCCCTGCCGGCCAAGCACGATTTTTTTCTGGCTGTCGCGCTGAACGAAGATCACCTGCTCGATGCGCACGCTGCCGTCCTTGCGCTCCTCCCATTTTTCCGTCTCCACATGGGACGCGTAGGGAAGCTCCTGGTGAAGCCGGTGATAGAGTTTTTCGCGAGTGACCTCCGCCGCAAGCTGGCGCATCGGCAGATCGGAGATCTGATCTTCCGGATAGTACCAGGGACCTTCGGGGAGCTTTTGTGCCAGATAGTCCAGGATATCGTCGCAACCGGCTCCCTTGAGCGCCGAGATCATGAAGGTCCGGTCGAATTCGACGACCGCGTTGGCCCTGGATGCCAGTTCCAGCAGCGCCTCCGGCTTCACGCGATCAATCTTGTTGATCAAAAGCACTTTGGCCCCGGAGACTTTCGGCAGACCCTCGAGAATATTCTGTGCGTCGCCGACGAGGCCACGCTCCGCATCGACGAGGAAACAGGTCACGTCCGCATCGTGGGCGCCGCTCCAGGCGGACGTCACCATTGCGCGGTCCAGGCGCCGTCGCGGTTTGAAGATGCCCGGCGTATCGACAAAAACGATCTGCGCATCGTCATGCATGACGATGCCGCGCACCAGCGAGCGGGTTGTCTGGACCTTGTGGCTGACAATGGTGACCTTGGCGCCGACGAGACGGTTGAGCAGCGTGGACTTGCCGGCATTGGGCGCGCCGATCAGCGCGACAAAGCCGGAGCGGGTTGTTGCGCCCTCATCCGATTGCGGGCCGTTTGTCATGACGGTTCCCATACGCCGCGTTCTTCAAGCAGCCGCGTCGCCGCGTGCTGCTCGGCGGCGCGGCGCGACCGTCCGCTTCCGGACGCCGCGCCCTCGCCGTCGACCTCCACGCGAACGGTGAACAGCGGATCGTGATCAGGCCCGGTGCGCTCGATCACCGAATAGGCCGGCGCTTCGCCGGTTTTGCTGTGCGACCATTCCTGAAGCTCGGTCTTGGCATCGCGGCGCGCCTGTTCCGACGCGCGGGCACGGTGTTCCCAGTTCTTCAGAATGAAGGCGCGCGCCGCTTCCAGCCCGGCATCCAGGAAGATCGCCGCGATCAGCGATTCCATGACATCCGCGCGCACATTCTGCATGCGCTTGCCCCTGAGCGTCTTGATGTCGCTGCCGGTCCTGATGAAGCGGTGGAGTTCGAGTTCGTCCGCCACCGCGGCGCAGGTCTCGGCGCTGACAAGCTGGTTGAGGCGAACCGACAGATCGCCTTCCTTGGCGGTCGGAAAGAGCGAGAACAGCAATTCGGCAATGACGAGGCCGAGGACCCGGTCGCCGAGGAACTCGAGCCGTTCGTAGTTGCCCTGCCCGCTGCGGTGCAGGCTTGAGTGGGTCAGCGCGCGCTCGAGCCGCGCCGTGTCCTTGAACGCATGACCTATGATGTGTGTCAGACGCTCGCGATCCACATCCGACAATGCGCGTTTCGGCTTCATTCAGTCAACTCGAACAGACGCCGGAAGCGCAACTCCGTCGGCCATTTCCAGATTTCCAGCGGCGAGGCATCGTCGCCGATGGAGAAGAAGATCATTTCCGCACGGCCGACGAAATTCTCCAGGGGCACATAGCCGACTGCAAGGCGGCTGTCGGCGGAGTTGTCGCGGTTGTCGCCCATCGTGAAGTAGTGTCCCTTCGGGACCAGGAATTCACGGGTGTTGTCGGTCGCCGAGTTCGGATTGATGTCGAGCGTCTCGTAGGTGACGCCGTTGGGCAACGTCTCCCGGTACACAGGCGCATTCGTGACGGCGTCGCCGTAGCTTCCGTCGGCGCTGAAAACGCCGATCCGTTCGCGCTTGACAGCGCTGCCGTTGATGTAAAGCACGCCGTTGATCATCTGGATGCGCTCGCCCGGAAGCCCGACGACGCGTTTGATGTAATCGACCTTGGGATCGCTCGGCAGCCGGAAGACGGCGATATCGCCGCGCTTCGGCTCGCCTTCCCATATGCGGCCGGAAAACAGGTTGGGAGAAAAGGGAAACGAGTAGCGCGAATATCCATAGGCATATTTGGACACGAACAGATAGTCGCCAACCAGCAGCGTCGGCATCATCGATCCGGACGGAATCGAGAAGGGCTGAAACAGGAAACTGCGGATCACAAGCGCCAGAAGAAGTGCCTGGACGATCACCTTCAGGGTTTCGCCAAAGGCTGATTCTTTCTTTTCTACCTTTTCAGACACGCTGATGACCTTCCTCGATTGGGCAATTTAGAGCGAGTTGTGGTT
>NZ_CFHWAF010000010.1:35637-58727 GCF_984452065.1 Hoeflea sp.
GCATTTGACTGCTACAGGGTGGGGAAAATCAAATGCGTCAATCCAATCACAACTCGCTCTAGGCCCGCTTACTAGTTCATTTCGATGTTTTATGGAACCGACAATGTAGATGGGAGCGCCGCCCTAGCGGTCAACAGGCAGCGCTTCAATGACGACGAACGCCTGCGCCAGGGGAAAGTCATCGGTGATCGTCAGATGAATCGAGGCCCGGCAGCCTTCAGGCAGCATCGCTTCCAGCCGCTTGCGCGCCCCGCCGGTCAGTTGCATGGTGGGCATGCCGCTCTCGGCGTTGACAACGCCCATATCGCGCCAGAAGACGCCTTGGGCAAGACCGGTCCCGAGCGCTTTGGCGCAGGCCTCCTTGGCGGCAAACCGCTTGGCATAGGACGCGGTGCGCGCCCTGCGGCTTTCGGACTTTTCCCGTTCGGTGCTGGTAAAAATCCTGTGCGTGAAGCGGTCGCCAAAACGCTCGATCGACCTCTCGACGCGGCGTATGTCGATCAGGTCGCTGCCTATGCCGATGATCATGCCTGTGCGCCTGTCCGTGTGAGCATCATACGGTCTGCTCGCCGCTCAGATCCCGTCCTCCGCGCCGCTTCATCAATTTCCGGCGACGCTGGCTCTGAAAGGCGACGACACCGAAATAGGTCAGAACGTAAGCGGCAAGGCCGAAGGCGAGCATGAACGGCAGACAACCGACAATCATCGGCTTGAGGACCGGCTCCCACAGCTGGTTGAGATCGAGGTCGTGAAACAGGCGGCCGAGATGGATGTGCTTCACCTCTCCGTCGAAATTGTCCTCGGTCAGGTGTTTGCCGACCTTGTAGGTCGCCGTCCAGATAAAAGGAAAAGTCAGCGGATTTCCGAAGGCGGTTCCGAGAGCCGATGCGATGATGTTTCCCGCAAAGATATAGGCAAGCGCCGCGGCGATGATGAAATGAAAGCCGAGAAACGGGGTCCAGGACGCCATCACTCCCGCCGCAACGCCCGCGGCGATGGCGTGAGGCGTTGCGGTAAGACGCAGGATGCGCTTGCCGAAATACTGAAATGAACGCGCAAAAGAGCGCCGCGGCCAGAAGAAGACGCGGACCTTTTCAGCAGCGCCTATCGGTTTTCGGCGTCGAAACAGCATGCCTTACTTACGACCTTTCCTTGTCTCCGGCGTCCATACTATATCGAATGTGTTTATACATTGCTTCTCGATCAGCAAGTTTTGACGGCAGGCGATCGCCATGCCGGAGCGCCCCGAAGGGCTTTGTTCCTGCAAGGAAAAACACATCGAATATCGGCTGGCGGTCCCATCCGATCCTATTCATATAGGCGCGAGACCGTGCTGATGCAGGCCAATTTCCTCAATGCGGCAATCAACTTGTTGAGATGTTTGAGATCCCAGACCTCCAGGTCAATGCTCATCTCGGTAAAATCGTCCGCGACCCTCACCATCGACAGCGTCTGGATGTTGGTATCGCTGGCGGCGATCGCCTGGGCGACTTCGGCGAGCGTGCCGGGCTCGTTGATGGCATTGACGGAGATGCGGGCGTGAAAGCGCTCGCTGCCTGCCTCGTCCATATCCCATCGCACATCGATCCAGCGCTCGGGCTCGTCGTCGAACTGTGTGAGCATGGGTGACTGGATCGGGTAAATGGTAATGCCCCTGCCCGGCTCCATGATCCCGACGATGCGATCGCCCGGAACCGCGCCCGATGCGCCGAACGAGACGGGCATGTCGTCGCCGACGCCGCGAATGGGCAAAGCGTCCGTACCGTTTCCGGCCCGCTTGCCGCGCCAGGCCCTTGCCTGTTTGGAACGGCCGGGAATACGGAAGATCATGCCCGCCGCGCTGCGCAGATTGAACCAGCCCTCATCCGCCGTCGACTGCTTGACCGCGACCCGTTCATGCTGATGGTCCGGATGAATTGCGGTGAGTACGTCTTTGGAGGACAGTTCGCCCCGGCCGACCGCCGCAATCGCATCTTCGACATCCTTGTAGCCGAGCCTGTGCAGCACGGGCTCGAGCTGATCGCGCGAGAAGTTCTCGCCGGCGCGGTTGAAGGCACGCTCCAGGATCCGGTAACCGAGGCCCGAATACTGTTTGCGCACGGCGGCGCGCGTCGCACGGCGGATCGCGGCCCGCGCCTTTCCGGTGACGACGATTTCCTCCCAGGCCGCCGGAGGCACCTGCACGCCGGAGCGGATGATCTCCACCTCGTCGCCGTTGTTGAGCTGCGTCACCAGCGGCATGATGCGGCCGTTGATCTTCACGCCGACACAGGTGTCGCCGATATCGGTGTGAACGGCATAAGCAAAATCGATGGGCGTCGCCCCGCGCGGCAGCGCGATGAGTTGGCCCTTGGGCGTGAAGCAGAACACCTGATCGTGGAACAGTTCGAGCTTGGTGTGCTCGAGGAACTCTTCCGGATTGTCGCCCTCGGCCAGTTGCTCGATGGTGCGGCGCAGCCAGGAATAGGCGTTGGAATCGTGCGGCAGCAGGCCGTTTTCCTGCGTCGCGCTGTCCTTGTAGATGGCGTGGGCGGCAACCCCGTACTCCGCGATCTCATGCATGCGCACGGTGCGGATCTGCAGTTCCACGCGCTGGCGCGACGGGCCGATGATCGTGGTGTGGATCGAGCGGTAGTCGTTCTGTTTCGGGGTTGAGATATAGTCCTTGAAGCGCCCTGGAACGACGGACCAGCGCATGTGGACGATGCCGAGCGCGCGGTAGCAGTCGGCTATCGAATTGACGATGATGCGAAAGCCGTAAATGTCCGAAAGCTGCTCGAAGGACATCGATTTGGACTGCATCTTGCGAAACACCGAATAGGGTTTCTTCTGCCTGCCGGTGACCGTCGCATTGAGACCGTGTTCCTCGAACAGGTCGCCCAGTTCGGCCTCGATCTTGCGGATGATGCCGCTGTTCTTCTCCGACAGTTCCTTGAGCCGATTGGTCACCGTCTCATGGGCTTCCGCGTTCATATGGCGGAAGGACAGTTCCTCAAGCTCCTCGCGCATGTCCTGCATGCCCATCCGGCCCGCAAGCGGCGCGTAGATCTCCATCGTCTCCTCGGCGATGCGCGCCCGCTTTTCGGGCGGCACGAAATCCAGCGTGCGCATATTGTGCAGACGGTCGGCCAGCTTGACCAGCAGGACACGAACATCATCGGAGACGGCCAGCAGAAGCTTGCGCAGGTTCTCGGCCTGTTTGGCACGTTTCGATACCAGATCGAGCTTCTTGAGCTTGGTCAGACCCTCGACGAGGCCGCCGATCTCCTCGCCGAAAAGTTCGTCGATCTCGTCACGGGTGGCGGAGGTATCCTCGATCGTGTCGTGCAGGAGCGCGACGGCAACCGTTGCCTCATCCAGCCGCATATCGGTCAAAATGGCGGCGACTTCGAGCGGATGCGAGATGTAAGGGGCGCCGTTGGCCCGCGTCTGCTTGCCGTGCTTCTGCATGGCATAGACATAGGCCTTGTTCAAAAGCGCCTCGTTGACTTCGGGCTTGTACTGATGCACGCGCTCAACGAGCTCGTACTGACGCATCATTGACCGATTTCTCCTTTGCCTCCGGTCGTTTGGGACGCATTATCCCGCCTGAAGAAGCCGTTCGTCAAAATAAAAACGCGCCGGGTCGCACAACCCGGCGCATCTCATTCCTGCCGGCAACGAACGGGTTCAAAAATCGTCGCTTTTTTCCGGCGGAACCAGTCCCTCGATCCCCGCCAGCAACTCGTCTTCCGACATCCGGTCGAAGGAGACCGCATCGGCCTCGGGTTCGGCTGCCGCATCGCTGGCGATAATAACCGTCTCCTCAACCTGCTCGGTGGCAAGCAGAGATGCGGGATCGGGTTCGGGCTCGTCAACCTCGACATGTTTTTGAAGCGAGTGGATAAGGTCTTCCTTCAGATCGCCGGGCGAAAGCGTTTCGTCAGCGATCTCGCGCAATGCGACAACCGGGTTCTTGTCGTTGTCACGGTCAACCGTGATCATCGCACCCTGAGATACCTGGCGCGCACGGTGGCTCGCCAGCAATACCAAATCAAATCGATTGTCGACCTTGTCGATGCAATCCTCGACTGTGACACGGGCCATGGCCTGTCCTTTGTTTTCACAATTCTCCAGAGATTGTGTTGGCGATACTCCCAAAACAAGAACAATTCAAGCCTAAATGCCCTCGCGGGGCCTGTCTCGTGGATGGCCATCCGTCCGTGACCGTTCATAAAAGGCGCGGAACGCGCCACGCCGAGCGCCGGACCGGCACACCACGGACCAGGCGATGTGGGCCTTTGGAAGAGCTCCTAGCGGAAAAACCAATGAGAATTCGGGGTTGTTCCTGTCGCCCGACTGCCCACATAGTGGTTCATGCGGACCCACGAACATGCTTGTAAAACTGAATGCAATTAACCCGGGAACGTTGTTGCCCGGGGCACGGCATGGTGTTCACAATTTGTTGTATTAATCGAATTAATATTTAACCCGACTGTTTACATGTTATAAATCTTTAATATAGAAAATTGATGCATCGAAATACTTTGCGCTGGAAGAAATGATTAAGACTACTATTGAGGTCATTTTTTTTGACGCTTGCCCAAAACAATTAATATGCAGGTGAAATAATGTTCGATCCGAGGGAAAAGATCGCCCTGTTCATCGACGGAGCAAATCTCTATGCAACGGCCAAGAGCCTTGGTTTCGACATAGATTATCGAAAGCTTCTCAAAGCATTTCACGGTCGCGGCTATCTGCTGAGAGCCTATTACTATACGGCCCTCATCGAGGATCAGGAATATTCCTCTATCCGTCCGCTCATAGACTGGCTTGACTACAACGGCTACCGCGTCGTCACGAAGCCCGCAAAGGAGTTCACCGATTCGGGAGGCCGGCGGAAAATCAAGGGCAATATGGACATCGAACTGGCCGTTGATGCGATGGAACAGTCGGAAACGGTCGACCATCTTGTCATTTTCTCCGGCGACGGAGACTTCAAAAGCCTGGTTGCGGCGCTGCAAAGGCGCGGGCGGAAGGTGTCTATCGTCTCCACGCTCTCGACCCAGCCGGCCATGGTTGCGGACTGCCTGCGCCGGCAGGCCGACAATTTCATCGATCTTGCCTCGCTGAAGGCGGAAGTCGGCCGAAGCGAATCGGACAGGCCTGTGCGTAACAATGCCGTTGAGGACGAGGAAGAATACGACTTGCAACACTAGCGCTTTGCTTTATTCCGGTCGTCCATGACCGGCTTGACCGAACCTGAAGCAAACTGTTCACTATGCCCGCGGCTGCACGGCTTCATTGCCGAGCAACGCGTTCGGCATCCCGACTGGTACAATGCGCCGGTCAGGACATTCTACCCTTCGGACGGCCCGGGTTCGGTGCGCTTTCTCGTGGTCGGACTGGCGCCTGGATTGCGTGGTGCAAACCGCACGGGAAGACCGTTTACCGGCGACTTCGCCGGTGACCTGCTCTACGGCACACTGGCCCGTTTCGGCTTTTGCAGGGGAACATTCGATGCCCGGCCCGACGACGGGGTGGAACTCATCTCAACGGCCATCACCAATGCCGTGCGGTGCGTGCCGCCGGCAAACAAGCCGGTCGCTGCGGAAATCAATACGTGCCGCAGATTTCTGTCGGCATCCTTCAAGGCAATGGGCGAATTGAGAGCCGTGCTCACGCTTGGCAAGATCGCGCATGACTCGACCGTTCGGATGCTTGGCGGCCGGCTGGCCGAACATCCCTTCCGGCACGGCGCAAGCACCGACATCGGCGGCTACCGGATTTTTTCCAGCTATCACTGCTCCCGCTACAATACCAATACGGGGCGATTGACAGAAGACATGTTTGTCAATGTCTTCAAAGATGTGCACGATTTTCTTGACAGCGGACAGCGGCTCCGGGCCTGACCAGATCATCCACGCTCGCGCATCAGCCGCGCCTTCTGGCGCTCCCAGTCACGCTTTTTCTCGGTCTCGCGCTTGTCGTGCAGCTTCTTGCCGCGGGCCAGCGCGATCTCGAGCTTGGCCCTGCCGCGCTCGTTGAAGTAGATGCGCAGCGGCACCAGGGACATGCCCTCGCGCTGGACGGCGCCGATCAGCTTTCGCACCTCGCGCTTGTTCAAGAGCAGCTTGCGCCGGCGTCTTGTCTCGTGATTGAAGCGGTTGGCCTGCAGATATTCAGGCAGATAGGAGTTGATCAGCCAGATCTCCCCGCCTTCTTCCGCTGCGTAGGATTCAGCAATGTTCGCCTTGCCTTCGCGCAACGACTTGACCTCGGTTCCGGTCAGCACGAGACCCGCCTCGAACGTCTCGACGATTTCGTAATTGAACCGCGCCTTGCGGTTTTCCGCGACGTTGCGCCGCCCTGACTTCGCCTTGGACATGGGCTTCAGACCGTCAACGGCGCCTTCAGTTCAGGATACCGGCGTGGCGCAGGGCATCGTCGACGGCGGCACGGGTGCCCGCCTCGATATCGACGAGCGGCAGCCTTTGCCTGTCGGTCATCCTGCCGAGCATCGAGAGGGCATATTTCACGCCGCCCGGATTGGGTTCGATAAAAAGCGCCTTGTGCAGCGGCATCAGGCGGTCCTGCAACTCCAGGGCCGTCGCCCAGTCTCCGTTCAGCATGGCGTCCTGGAACTGCGCGCAAAGGCGCGGCGCCACATTGGCGGTCACCGATATGCAGCCGACACCGCCATGCGCATTGAAACCAAGCGCCGTCGCATCCTCACCGGAAAGCTGGATGAATTCGCTTCCGCAGTGCTGACGCTGCTCCGATACCCGGTCCATCTTGGCGGTCGCATCCTTGGTGCCGACAATATTGCCGAAGTCGGACGCAAGCGAGGCCATGGTCTCGACGCTCATATCGATGATCGAGCGGCCGGGAATGTTGTAGATGAAGATGGGCAGCGAGACGGCGTCCGCGATCGCCGCATAGTGGGCGTAAAGGCCCCGCTGGCTCGGTTTGTTGTAATAGGGTGTGACGACGAGAAGCGCGTTCGCTCCCGCCTGCTCCGCATGACGCGCAAGGTCGATCGCTTCGCCCGTATTGTTTGAACCCGCGCCCGCGATCACCGGCACGCGCCCGGAAGCGGTCTCGATGCAGAGCTCGACGACACGTTTGTGTTCATCATGGGAAAGCGTTGGGGACTCACCGGTTGTGCCGGCCGGCACAAGCCCGTGACTTCCCTCGGAAATCTGCCATTCCACAAATTCGCGAAAGGCGGTTTCGTCAAACGCGCCGGCATCGTCAAACGGTGTGACCAATGCCGGCAGGGATCCCTTGAACATGCTAGCTCCTGACATGACGGGACGGGGTCCGGAAGCAGCGTCGACCGGCCGCCGGATACCCGGTTACAAAAAGCGCTGCACCATAATCCCCCCGTCCGGCAGCCGCAAGCACCGCGGGATGCAAAAACCGCCGCTCACCGATCCCATCACTTTTTGTCACAGCATCCGGTCATAACCTTTGCTTAACTTTCTTTTCATCGATGTTTGGCAGTTTGAGCGGCAGGCGCTCTCGCGTATGATGGCTGATTTTCGCCCAAATTGAAGGGATAATGCACTGATGCTCAGACTGGCGATTTCGACATTGTTGGCTGTTTCGACAAGCATGGCTGCGGTCCCTTCAGCCAAGACGGAAGTCCGTCCTTCGCACATCCCGGTTCCAAAGGCACGGCCGGCGGGCGGCGCTGCGTTCGTGCAGCAGGCCGTCGCCGAAAATACCGTCACCGCCTCGATCCATCATGCGAACAATCCGTCCGCTCCGGCCGGCCAGCTCAAAAAGGGCCTCGACGCGCTCTCCGACGATGAAATCGAACGCGCGCGCGCGGTGCGCGACAGCCTGCCGGCAGGATCTCTGGACAAGCAGGTGCTGACCTGGGCGATCGCCGTGTCGGGCGCGCGGGGCGTTCCTTCATCGGAGATTGCCGCGGCTGCCGGGCAGTTGCCGAACTGGCCCGGGCTGAGTGTTCTGCGGCGAAACTCGGAACACGCCCTTTCGCGCGAGGGTGCGAGCGCGCGACAGGTCGTCGCCGCGTTCGGAAACACGCAGCCGGAGACCACCGAGGGTGCCGTCGCCCTGACGAGAGCGCTTATCGCGACCGGACAAAAGTCAAAAGCGGCCTCGATCATCGCGCCGATCTGGAGAGACGAGGTTCTCGACAAGGCAACCGAGAGGCTGGTCCTGAAAGAGTTCTCGGGCGTTCTGACAAAAGCCGATCACAAGCGGCGCATGGACATGCTGCTTTACCGCGATCGCATAACCCAGGCCGACAGGGTCGATTCCCTTGCCAACGCCCAGTCGCTGTTCAAGGCACGTGCGGCGGTCATCCGCAAGAGTTCCAACGCCGCCAAGCTGATCAAGGCGGTTCACCCGACATGGCACAACGATGCGAGCTATCTCTTTACCCGCATCGCTTACCAGCGCCGCAAGAAGAACTACGATACGGCCGCAAAGCTCCTCATGCAGGCACCGCGCGACCCGCAGGCGCAGGTCAATACACGCGAATGGTGGGTCGAAAGCCGCATCGTCTCGCGTGCGATCGCCGACAAGGGCGACCTGAGGACCGCATACCGGATTGCCGCCAACCATGCCGCCACCCGGCCGGCGGACATCATCGAGGCCGAATGGCATGCGGGCTGGTATGCGCTTCGCGGCGGTGCCAATGCAAGGACCGCCTCGGCGCATTTCCAAAGAGTGCTGGAGACCGCAACCCGGCCGTTGTCGATCTCGCGCGGCTATTACTGGCTCGGCCGCGCCGCGGAAGCCGGCGGCAACGGCAATGCCGCCGACTATTTCAACAAGGCCGCCTCCTATTCGGCAACCTATTACGGTCAACTCGCGGCCGCGCGCCTGAACCGCAAGGGGCTTCAGGTGCGTTATCCGAAACCGACGGCGGCGGAACGCACGCATTTTGCGTCACGCCAGGCGGTGCGCGCCATCCAGCGGCTGACGGAAACCGGCCACCCGCATCGCGCCCGCATCCTTTACATCGCCCTTGCGCGTGAGCTGACGGACCCGGGCGAACTGGCAATCCTGGCAGCCATGGCGGAAAAAAAAGGAGAGCACCGTCTGGCGTTGCAGGTCGGAAAGATCGCCTTCGGCCGGGGGCTGAATGTGACGGCCCTGGCATTTCCAACCGGCGTCATTCCCAGGAGCGCCAACATATCGGGCTCAGGAAAGGCGCTTGCCTATGCCATCGCCCGGCAGGAGAGCGCATTTGACAAGGCGGCCATCTCCAAGGCCAATGCGCGCGGCCTGCTGCAGCTTCTGCCCGCGACCGCCAAATCGGTCGCGCGCAAGCACGGCATGCCCTATTCGAAGGCGCGGCTGACCCGCGATGCCGGCTACAACGCAACCCTCGGCGCGCACTATCTCGGCGAGCATATCTCGGACTTTGACGGCTCCTATGTCCTGACGTTCATCGCCTATAATGCCGGCCCGCGCCGCGCGCGCCAGTGGATCGAAAAATATGGCGACCCGCGCGGCAAGCCCATCGACTATGTCGTCGACTGGGTCGAACAGATCCCGTTCACCGAAACACGCAACTACGTCCAGCGGGTGATGGAGAACTACCAGGTCTACAAGGCCCGTCTCGGGCAGAAGCCGGATATCGTCGCGGATCTGCGTTACGGAAGACGCTAGGCTGTAGTGACCATTTAACCTTTGTGCCGGATACCGTATCTGACTAGAAAATCATGTTCGATTGCCGGGGCCAGCCATGAACGATGCCGTCGAGACACGCGCCGATGCCGATGCGGATTACGAGCAGGTGTTTTATTCCGCCAGCGACGGGCTGCGCCTGGCCGCACGCGATTATGGACGCGGCCGTCCGGAAACCGAAAATCATGCGCCGGTCGTGTGTCTCGCCGGGCTGATGCGCAACAGCGCCGATTTCCACGATCTGGCGCTGATCCTGTCAAAAAGCGAGGTCGCGCCGCGCCGTGTCGTCTGTTTCGACTATCGCGGCCGCGGCCTGTCCGAATGGGACAAGAACAAATCCAACTATAATATCCAGATTGAGGCGGACGATATGCTGGCGGGATGCGCCGCGCTGTCGATCCACCATGCGGCCGTCATCGGCACCTCCCGCGGCGCGCTCGTTATTCACGCGCTCGCGGCGATGCGGCCGGGCATCATGTCATCGGCCATACTCAACGATGCGGGACCGGTTATCGAAGGAACCGGGCTGGCGCAGATCATGGCCTATCATGACCGCCTCACAAAGCCTGCCAGCCTGTCGCAGGTCGTCGAAACCATGAAGACAGTGCAGGGAAACGCGTTCAGCGCGCTGTCCAACCGGGATTGGCGGGATTATGTCGCGGTGGGCTATGAGGAACGCGACGGAAAGGTCCGGGCGCGTTTTGACCGCGCGCTTGTCGACATGTTGCACGATATCGACCTCAACGTTCCGCTTCCGACCCTTTGGCCGCAATTCGAGGGCTTGCGGAACATACCGCTGATGACGATCCGGGGTGAAAACTCGTCACTGCTGACCCAGGAAACACTCGAGGAAATGTCGCGGCGCAACCCGAACATGGTTGCCCATATCGCCAAAGGTCAGGGACACGCACCCCTGCTCCATGTCGATGACCTGCCAAAGGCGATCGCCAATTTCCTGCGCAAGGCCGAAAAATAGACCGCGGATCAGTGGCTGTCGCGCGGAAGTCCCTTGGCGGCGATGCGCTGGTATTTGACCGCGCTCTTGAGGACCATTCCCTCCGACAGTTGATCCACATCGCCGCGCTGAAGTTCCTGCCACGGCGTTTGCGAGGCAGGATACCGATATCCTCCGGCCGCCTGCAGTTCGGTGCGGCGGCGTTCAATCTCCTCATCGCTGACCAGCATGTTGACGCTTCCGTCCGACAGGTCGATCCTGACCTTGTCGCCGGTCGCAAGCAGCGCCAGCCCACCGCCTATGGCAGCCTCCGGCGATGCATTGAGAATCGACGGAGAACCGGACGTGCCCGACTGGCGGCCGTCGCCGATGCAGGGAAGTTCGCGCACGCCTTTCTTCAGGAGATAGTCGGGGGCACGCATATTGACGACCTCGGCAGCGCCGGGATAGCCGATCGGCCCGGTCCCGCGAATAAACAGGATGCAGTTCTGATCGATATCGAGAGCCGGGTCGTCGATGTTGTCGTGGTAGTGCTCCGGCCCGTCGAAGACGATCGCCCTGCCCTCGAAAGCATCGGGACTTTCAGAGTCCGACAGATAGCGCTCCCTGAAGGTGTCCGAGATGACGCTGAGCTTCATGATGGCCGAATCGAAAATGTTGCCGTGCATGACCTTGAAGCCGGCGCTTTGTTTCAGCGGGTTGCCGAAATCGCGGATCACGTCTTCGTTCTGACTTTCCGCGCCGCGGCAGTTTTGTCCCACGGTTTTGCCGTTCACCGTGATCGCGTCTTCGTTGATGAGGCCGTTCCTGATCAGTTCGCCGATGACGGCAGGCGCGCCGCCGGCGCGATGGAAATCCTCTCCAAGATATTGACCGGCAGGCTGCAGGTTGACGATCAGGGGTATGTCGAGCCCGTGTCTTTCCCAGTCGTCGACGCTCAACTCGACGCCCACATGGCGAGCAATGGCGTTGATGTGAATGGGCGCATTGGTCGATCCGCCGATTGCGGAGTTGACAGCGATCACATTGTCGAAAGCCTCGCGCGTCATGATGTCCGAGGGTTTGAGATCCTCATGCACCATGTCGACGATCCGCTTGCCCGTCTGATAGGCGATCTGGCCGCGCTCGCGGTAGGGCGCGGGGATCGAAGCGCAGCCGGGCAATGACATGCCGAGCGCTTCGGCAAGGGTGTTCATTGTCGTCGCGGTGCCCATCGTATTGCAGTAGCCGATTGACGGTGCGGAATCGGAGACCATTTCGATGAACGCCTCATAATCGATCTTGCCTTCGGACAGGAGTTCCCGTGCCTTCCAGACCACGGTTCCCGACCCTGCCCGCTCGCCGCGGAACCAGCCGTTCAGCATCGGCCCTCCGGTCAGCACGATCGCCGGCAAATCCACGGTCGCCGCCGCCATCAGGCAGGCCGGTGTCGTCTTGTCGCATCCGGTCGTCAGCACCACACCGTCCAGCGGGTAGCCGTAAAGAACCTCCACCAGACCCAGATAGGCAAGATTGCGGTCAAGCGAGGCGGTCGGGCGCTTGCCGGTTTCCTGTATGGAGTGGACGGGAAACTCGATGGCGATGCCGCCGGCCTCGCGGATGCCTTCGCGTACTCTCAGAGCCAGTTCGAGATGAGGGCGATTGCAGGGTGAAAGATCGGATCCCGTTTGAGCAATGCCGACAATGGGCCGGCCCGATTGCAGCTCCTCACGGGTCAGCCCGTAATTCAGATAACGCTCAAGATAAAGCGCGGTCATGTCCGGATTATCGGGATTGTCAAACCATTCCCGTGACCGCAGCCTGCGTCCGTCGTGATTTGCGCCCTTGCCCATCTTTTGCTCCGTGGATCGTTCATAATGCCGGAATGGCCTCTTAAAACTCATTTGAGGCCCGGTTACCAGCGAAACCTCCGCGCCGCCCGTCCGGTTTCATTAATCGGAACAGCCTTTTGGGCGAGGATAGCAGCGGTTTGCGGCGCCGGCCTGCCGGCACTTTGCGACGGCACGGGCGCCGGTGCGCGTCACGCCTTGCGGTTGCCAGATTTCCGAGTATGAAACCGGTAGCGAATTGACGAAGGCCCGCGCATGAACGTTGCCATACTGCCCTATGATTACAAGCCCTCCGGCAGACTGGCCGATGTCCCGATTCGCGCGTTGCGATGGCCCCTTGCGGAGCGGCCCGACGGTGGAACGGTCAGCGATCTTGAGCCGCAGGACCATCTGATCATATATCCGCGCACGAAGTCGTTCTTCTCCGACCGCAAAGGGATGCAGTGCCGGGTTTCGCTGCTCATCGCGGAACCATATGCCGTGCAATGGCGCAAATATCTGACAGCGATCTTTCTTCAGCGCCGCTTCCACCGGATCATCACACATCGCCCCGCCATGGCCAAAAAGGTCAAGAACGCGCTCGTGATGCCTTTCGGCGGCTCCTGGGTGGAGGCGGGTCTGGCCGACGACCATGAAAAGACACGGCACATATCATTGATTGCTTCGTCGAAATCGAAGCTGAAAGGGCATGCGCTGCGTCACGACATCGCGCGGTGGTGTTCGAAAAACAGGCTCGATGTCGATCTGCTCGGGCTTGCCTACCGGAAAATCGGCAAAAAGGAAGAGGGATTGCTGCCCTATCGTTTTTCCGTGGTGATCGAGAATGCCCGCGAAGAAGGCTATTTCACGGAAAAGCTGATCGACTGTTTCCTGTGCGGGACACTTCCCATCTACTGGGGGGCGCCGGATATCGAACGCTATTTCAATCCGGACGGCATGATCGTCTGTCGCACCGGTGACGATATCAGGAACGCCATCAGAATCGCCTCACCTGACGATTATGACAAAAGACGTGGAGCCCTTGCGGACAACAGCCAGCGGGCCCTCGCCTTTACCGACTATGAAAAGAATGCGGCTTTGAAACTCCTCGAGCAGAGCCGCTAGCCGGACGATGCCTGTGATCCGGTGTCTGAAGGCCGGAGAGCGTCACGCTCCGAGAGCCGCGCGATCTTCCTGCGATACATGAATCGCCGTATTTCGCGGGTCAAGCGCTCCCAAGGCAACTTGCCGCTGCCGATCGTGCTGCCGCCGGCAGCCTGCGTATTGTCTGACAGCACCGGCGCATCGAGGATGACCGGCCGGATACCGGTAAGCCAGTGCATTTGAAGCAGCGTGTCCACCGGACGGTCGAAGACCTCGGTGACATAGAGCAATCGCTTTGCCGTTGCGGCGCTGATCAACTGCCCGGAAAGACGCAATGGCGTGACCTGCGGTGTCAGCAGCCGCATGCCCTGCTGTTCGTAGTTGACGACGGCGTTTGCGGGTGCTTGCCGGACCGGCAACTGGATATAGCCGAGTTCGCCGATATGGCACTCGGCAAAGGCGATCGCCGTCTCCGCGGCCGATTTGTCGAGCGTGGCGTCGTCCTCGAAAACCAGACCATAATCCAGACCGTCCTCGACAATCTTCGTCCAGCAGGCGCGATGACTGAGGAAGCAGCCAATTTCGGCGCTGCGCAGCGTGAAGGGATAGCGCGGCCTGTGGAGGCCGGGGCTGTAAACGGCGTCAACCTCTTCGGGTGTCAGTTCGGCGCCGTCCACGCCCTCGACGATTTCGGCATCCACCGGACAGGCGTCGATCAGCCGATCGACAAAGGGCCGCCGGGCTTGCGCCCGCGTCAGATGGATGATGAAGGCTTTCTTGCGCATCCGCCGCTCTTCAGTGGAACCGGCTTTTCGTGTGACTGTCAGGACCGGATGAGTCAAGTTCGGTACTGAATATGGCCGTCATCAGCCGCGGCCGTGCGGACCGGACCAGTCGACAACGGGCCCGGCCGGCACGATGCCCAGCGGGTTTCGCAAGGGGCTGGGCGAGAAATAGCCCTGTTTGTAGATTTCGAAGCGCACCGTCTGCGCGACGCCCGGCATCTGGTATATCTCGCGGACATAGCCCCACAAATTGGGATAGTCCTGAAGCCGTTTCAGATTGCATTTGAAGGCGTAGTGATACGCCACATCGAACCGTGCCAGCGTCGGAAACAGGCGCAAATCGCATTCGGCAAATGTGTCTCCCGTCAGATATCTGTTGTCGGCAAGACACTCCTCAATCGCATCAAGGGTTGCAAAAACCTCATGCACCGCCCGGTCATAGGCCTCCTGGGTGCGGGCGAAGCCGGCCCGATAGACGCCGTTGTTCACGGTCGAATAGATCAGGCTGTTCCAGCGTTCGATGTCCTCGGCTCGGGTTGCCGGACAAAGCTCGATACCGGTGTCGAACGCCCGATCGAACATACGCACAATGTCGGCCGACTCGTTGCTGACAGCCACGTTGCGCTCGCGGTCCCAAAGCACCGGAACCGTCACACGCCCCGTATATGCGGGCACGACGCGCTGATATATTTCGTGCAACGCCGATACGCCGAACAGGGTGTCGACATACTCGCCCCGCGGTTCAAAGACCCAACCGTCCTGGGTTCTGCGGGGCGCCGCGAAGGACACGCTGACCGTATCGCCGAGTTGCTTGAATGCGCGCGCAAGCAGGGCCCTATGGGCCCACGGGCAATTCCATGCAAGAAAAAGGTGATAGCGTCCGGGCTGCGGCGTAAAGCCCCCCTCACCCGTCGGTCCGGGTGAACCGTCCTTCGTGATCCAGTTCCTGATCGTGCTCCTGGCACGGCGGAACGCGCCATCCTCCCGGCTATCGGGTTGAGGATCGTCGATCAGGTAGGTCCCGTTCAGCATCAATCCCATATGCATCCTCCAGACCGACAACAAAATGGAGCGATGAACCGCCGCTTCAACGGTTCGCCCGCTCCGCCGGCGCGACAATTCCGTTCCTCAAGGCATCTGGCGCATGCCGCTTCGATGGATTATATCTTTTGATCGCCCTGGAACATGAAGCCGGACCACCCATGTTACTGCCAAAGTTCACCGCGGATATGAGCACGGACGAACGGGAGTTCATGCTCGGGCAGGCCCGCAAGGCCAGCGAGCGTCTCAAGGCGCTCGCCCATGAGACGCGGCTGGTGATCCTATGCATCCTCTCACAGGGCGAACAGTCCGTCTCGGACCTTGAAAAGATGCTGGGCATGCCGCAGGCAACGGTCTCCCAGCAGCTTGCCCGGCTTCGGTTCGACGGCATGGTTGCAGCCCGGCGTGAGGGGCGCATGATCTATTACAGCATCGCCGACGAGGCGGTCTCCATCCTGGTGAAAACCCTCTACGACCTCTACTGCAAACCCGATCGCTGATACGCAGCGTCGCCACTGTTTCGATCTTAGCGCGAACCGGCGCAGGCGGATTGTTGTCGTCTCCCGGATTTTGCATAATAATTTTTGAATGTTTTAATATTCTAATATTGAACATTAGCTGATACGCATATATATCATCTCCGTAGATCAACAAACGGAGTGTCCACCGATGTTAAACACCGCCAATGTCGGAACCGCCGACCGGGTCGTCCGGCTGATCGTCGGCATCGTTCTGATCGCCTCTCCCTGGCTCTTCCAATCGCAGATCTGGCAGAACCCGTTCATGCTGTGGGCGATTCCCATCGTGGGGATCGTGCTGGCAGCGACCGGCCTTGTGCGCTTCTGCCCGCTTTATCGCCTCCTTGGCGTCCGCACCTGCAGGATCGACTGACATGGCAACGCAGTTCACACCTTTCCTGTCGCTCGCCGGGGGTGTGCTGATCGGCATCGCCGCCGTCCTCTTGATGGCGGTGCACGGCAGGATCGCCGGAATGACCGGGATACTGGCGGGCATCATTCCGCCGGTGTCGGCTGATTGGCCATGGCGCGCCGCATTCCTGATCGGCGCCATCCTCGCGCCCGCCGTTTATACCGGTGTCGGCGGGTCGATCGCCTTTTCCGTACCCGTTTCCGCCTCGGCTCTCGTCGGCGGCGGGCTGATCGTCGGCGTCGGCGTTACGCTTGGATCGGGATGCACCAGCGGTCACGGGGTCTGCGGCATGGCGCGGCTCTCACCGCGCTCGATCCTGGCCACCTGTGTGTTCATGGCAATGACGGCGATCACCGTCTTCGTGATGCGGCATCTCCTGGGAGGCGTATGACCATGCGGATTGTCACAGCCTTCATCATCGGCATTATCTTTGGCCTCGGCATAGCGCTGTCCGGCATGGCCAATCCCGCCAAGGTTCTCAATTTCTTCGATTTTGCCGGCGCATGGGACCCCAGTCTCGCCCTTGTCATGGGCGGCGCCCTGATCACGACGGCGATCGGCTACCGGTTCGTATTCGGCGCGCGCAAGGAGCCGCTGCTGGAAAGCGCGTTCAGCCTGCCCGCCAACAGGACCGTCGATGCCCGGCTGCTTGCCGGCTCGGCGCTTTTCGGCATTGGCTGGGGCGTGACGGGCTTTTGTCCCGGCGGCGCCATTCCGGCCATGGGCCTGGGATATGGCAGCACTTTTCTGTTTGTCGGCGCCATGATCTCGGGAATTGCACTGACCCGCACGATTATCAATACCCGCGTCCGACCGGCACGCGCTTAGAGCAAATCCGGATTAAATTGGATCATCCAGGAGGAACGAGAGGAAATCATCATGTCCTATCAAGTCAACATGGCCGTCAAACCGGAGGTCGAGGCCTTTTTCGATCCGGCCACCAACACCATCAGCTATGTCGTGAAGGACCCGGCGAGCAAGTCCTGCGCGGTGGTCGATTCCGTCATGGATATCGATTATGCGGCCGGCCGTATCACCTATGACAATGCGGACGCCATTATCGAATTCATCCGCAAGAATGACCTTGACCTGGAATGGGTCATCGAGACCCATGTCCATGCCGATCATCTTTCCGCCGCGCCCTACATCCAGGAAAAACTCGGTGGCAAGATCGGCATCGGCGACCAGATCATGGTCGTTCAGGACACATTCGGGAAGGTCTTCAACGAAGGGACCGGGTTCCAGCGGGACGGCTCTCAGTTCGATGCGCTCTTCAAGGACGGCGATTCCTACGACGTCGGGTCGATGCGCGTCTTCACCATCTACACGCCCGGGCACACGCCCGCTTGCATGACCCATGTGATGGGCAACGCCGCCTTCGTGGGCGACACGCTTTTCATGCCCGACGGCGGCTCGGCCCGCGCCGATTTCCCGGGCGGCGATGCTGCCACACTCTACCGGTCGATCCAGAAGCTCCTGGAACTGCCGGACGATATGCGGCTTTTCATGTGTCATGATTACGGACCCAACGGCCGCGAGATCCGCTGGGAAACAACCGTCGCGGAGGAAAAGGCGCACAATATTCACGTCGGCGGCGGGCGGTCCGAAGAGGATTTTGTGCGTTTCCGCACCGAGCGGGACGCAACGCTCGATATGCCGAAACTCATTATCCCGTCCCTGCAGGTCAACATGCGCGCCGGGGAAGTGCCGACCGACAAGGACGGGCGGCCGATGCTGAAGGTTCCCGTCAACACGCTTTAAACCGAAATGTCCGCCGGGCCCGATCAACAAGGCCCGGCGTTTTGCCATTCGGCACTGGATAAGAACTATGGACATCAAACACATCAACGAGACCGTGGCGGTCAGTCCTCAGGTTCAGCCGGACGCCCTGAAGGAGATAGCCGGCCAGGGGTTCCGGTCGATCATATGCAATCGGCCGGACGGCGAAGGAGCGGACCAGCCTTCATTCGGTGAAATCAGCAAGGCGGCCGAGAAGCACGGTATCGAATGCACTTATATTCCCGTCGAATCGGGCCGTGTGCGAGACGAGGACGCGGCCCTTTTCGGCGCTGCGGCGGACACATTGCCGAAACCGCTGCTTGCCTATTGCCGCTCCGGAACACGCTCGGCGACATTGTGGTCCCTCGACCAGGGCGCACGCGGCGCCGCCCTGCCCTTGATTCTGGAGGCAACGGCAAAGGCCGGCCACAACATGTCCGGCGTCGTCAGACGGATCGCGAACGGCGGCAAGACGCCAACCGGGACGGCCGACGCGAGCCACGACATTGTCATCGTCGGCGGCGGAGGCTTCTGTCTGTTCCGGAATGACCTGTGGCGAAAAACAGCCTGACACAACTGCGCCGCTTTATCCCCGTTCTCGACTGGGGCCGGTCCTATGACCGGAATGCGGCCACCAACGATCTGGTGGCCGCCGTCATCGTCACCATCATGCTGATACCGCAGTCACTGGCCTATGCGATGCTGGCCGGACTGCCGCCGCAAACGGGCATATACGCCTCCATCGTGCCGATCATTCTTTACGCCGTCTTCGGAACGAGCCGCGCGCTTGCCGTCGGGCCCGTCGCCGTTGTGTCGCTGATGACGGCCGCCGCCATCGGAAAGATAGCCGAGCCCGGCTCGGCGGATTATGTCACGGCCGCGCTCACCCTGGCGATGCTTTCCGGGGCTTTCCTGTTGCTGCTGGGCTTCTTTCAGCTGGGGTTTCTGGCCAATTTCCTTTCGCATCCCGTCATTGCCGGTTTCATCTCGGCCTCCGGCATCATCATTGCCGCAAGCCAGCTCAAACATATTCTGGGGATCGATGCGGCGGGCCATAATCTTTGGGAATTGCTGCTGTCACTCCTCACCGGGCTGCACGAGACCAACCTGTTCACGCTTGCCATCGGCGTGGCGGCTGCCGGCTTTCTGTTTTGGGCGCGGCGCGGCCTCAAACCGCTGCTCATGCGCGCCGGTCTGGGACGGCGACCGGCCGACCTGATTGCCAAGGCCGGTCCCATCGCCGCCGTTGTCCTGTCGACATTTGCCGTTTGGAGCCTGGGTCTCGCCGACCGCGGCGTTCAGGTTGTCGGCAGCGTTCCGCAAGGCTTGCCGCCACTGACAGTGCCTTCCTTTTCCGCCTCGCTCTGGGGCGAGTTGATGGCGGCAGCGGTCCTCATCTCGGTGATCGGATTTGTCGAATCCGTTTCCGTCGCACAGACGCTGGCGGCGCGGCGACGCCAGCGCATCGACCCCGATCAGGAACTCATCGGCCTCGGGACCGCGAATATCGGCGCCGCTTTCACCGGCGGCTATCCGGTGACCGGCGGGTTTGCCCGCTCCGTGGTCAATTTCGACGCCGGTGCCGAGACGCCGGCTGCCGGCGCTTACACCGCCGCCGGGCTTGCGGTCGCCGCCATGTTCCTGACACCGCTCATCTTCTTTCTGCCCAAGGCGGTTCTCGGGGCAACGATCATTGTCGCGGTTTTGTCACTGGTCGACTTCTCGATCATCGCCAGGTCCTGGCGCTATTCGAAGGCCGATTTTGCCGCGGTGACCGCAACGGTGCTTGTCACGCTGGGCCTTGGCGTCGAGCTCGGCGTTACCGCCGGCGTCGTGATCTCCGTCCTCGTGCACCTTTACCGCACGTCACGGCCGCACATGGCCGTTGTCGGCCGCGTCCCGGGAACCGAGCATTTCAGGAACGTGCTGCGCCATCAGGTCATCACCGATCCGCAGATGCTGACATTGCGCGTGGATGAGAGCCTTTACTTCGCCAACGCGCGCTATCTGGAGGACATCGTGTCGGATCTGGTTTCGCGGCAGCCGGAACTGAAACATTTCGTCCTGATGTGTCCCGCCGTCAACGCCATCGATATGAGCGCGCTGGAATCGCTCGAAGCGGTCAATCAGCGCCTTGCGGATATGGGCGTTTCCTTCCACCTGAGCGAAGTCAAGGGACCGGTCATGGACCGCCTCGAGCGCACCGATTTCCTCAACCACCTGACAGGCCGCGTCTTCCTCAGCCAGCATCTTGCCGCAAGGGCTCTGTGCCAAAATACAGGTATCGAACAGCCTGAGGGCACGGAATCCACGGAGCGCAATGTAAAAAGACGCACAGCAGAATGAAAACCCTTGCGCTGATTACTATCTCCCTTTAATTCGGGCGGAACCGGAGAGGTGGCCGAGTGGTCGAAGGCGCTCCCCTGCTAAGGGAGTATACCAGAGATGGTATCGAGGGTTCGAATCCCTTCCTCTCCGCCATTCACCGCCGATTGTGCGACATCTTTGCTACGCTGGTTCGATTATCGCTTTGCGGACAAAGCTACCTTTGTGCGAACCGTCGGCTCCTGAGAGGCTCGGAAGAAATCAGTCCACGTTAAATAGCCGCTCGAATTCTTCGATTCCATTCCGGGAGAACGAAATGACGCGGGTTTTTTGATCCCGCTTCGCCCAGGACAATGCCTCAAACCGGCTAAGAAAGGCACGGCCCAGACTGCCCGCGAGATGCGACCGGCGCTCGCTCCAGTCGAGACATTCTCGGCAGAGCACTGCACGTCCCTTGCGAAGCATGTCGAGGTCGATGCCGAAATCCGCCACGAACGTCGCGCCCGAAGCGGTTAAGGCCAACGTCTCGCCATCGAAGACCAAATGTTCCTGTGCAATCAAGCTATCGAACATCCGCGTGCCCATGTCACCGGCCAGATGATTGTAACAGACGCGAGCCTGGCGGAGTTCGGTGTCCTTCGGGCCAGTGCGCCTTCTCAGATGACCGGCCCCGGCGGCCAGGCCCATCAAGCCCTCCAGAACATGCGCAACCTCGTCATTGGCAAGCGCGAAGTATTTGTGCCGCCCCTGCTTGCGGGAGCGCAGCAATCCACCCTGGTCAAGTTTGGACAGATGTGAGCTTGCGGTCTGAATCGTAACGCCCGCTTCCTTGGCCAGTTCGCTCACCGTCAAGGCTTTCCCGCTCATCAACGCGGTCAGCATGTTGGCCCGCGCCGGGTCACCGATCAAGGCGGCGATATGGGCGATATCGGGACCTTCTTTCATAGTTCGACCGTAAACGAAGCATTTGCATCAATCAATTGCCTAGAATGCGATAAACGAGTCCTGATTGAGGCCCCAATGCGCACCTCGAACCTGCTGGCCGAACTGCTTCTCCTTGGCTTGCTGGCACTGCTCTGGGGGTCTTCCTACTTGTTCATCAAAGTTGCCGTAGCGGAGATTCCTCCCATCACGCTCATCGCGCTGCGGGTCTTTGGTGCTGCGATTTTCTTGATGATAGTGATGAGGCTTCGGACCGAGAGTTTGCCGCGGGACCGTCATACCTGGCGCATGCTCCTGGTTCAGGCGTTCTTCAACAGCATAGCAGCCTGGACGGTTCTGGCCTGGGGGCAACAGTTCGTGGGCGCGGGTCTTGCCAGCGTGCTCAATTCGACCTCCCCGATATTCGTCATTCTGATGACCGCATTCGTAACCCGCCACGAAGGTCTCGGCGGCCGCAAACTGCTTGGAGCGGCCCTTGGTGTCGTTGGTGTGGTGCTGGTCGTCGGCGTGGACGTTCTCGGTGGTCTTGGAGAGCAAGTTGCCGGGCAGATCGCCTGTCTGGTTGGGGCCGCGCTTTATGCCGGCGCCGCCATATACGGGAAACGCTTTGGCCATCTCGGAGCTGTGACGACCGCCGCCGGGACGATGATCTGGGCATCGGCGATTCTCGTGCCAACCGCGTTGGTACTGGAGCGCCCTTGGACGTTATCACCCAGCCTTGCCGCCATTGCGGCGACCTTTGTGCTGTCCGTCCTATGCACCGGCCTGGCTCTGCTGATCTATTTCCGGCTGGTCAAAACGCTCGGGTCCATGGGGGTCGCAAGCCAAAGCTATCTGCGCGCCGGGGTCGGTGTGATCCTCGCCATGGTATTCCTGGGTGAGACCTTCACGTTCCCTATCGCGCTCGGACTGGTCATCTCGGTTGCAGGGGTGGCGTTGATCAACTTGCCGCGGCGATCAACAAAGAGCTGACGTTCGGCGCCCCATACGACTGTGTAAGCCGGGCTCAAGGCCGTCACAGGCAATACGCGGTGAGACAAGATTTGGTGTCGTGTGATTACGTGCCATTTCGCGGAATGTGGTCGCATGGCGCGTTCTGCAACGCACTATCGTAGCGTAATGCTGTCAATACCGTCCGAATCGCGAGCATGGCGTCTGCGGCTCCAAAGGCGCGATTGTTGGTGAGAAATTGTTGATTCTCGCCTGTTTTCGGCGAAAATTATTAACAGCCGTTAAGGGGTTTGACCGTGCGTTGGGCGAAATCGTGTCTTTTGTGCAACAGCGCCCCCCCAACCTCCCGCGGGACGCCTGCGGAAACCAAAATCCTCATTGCTTCGCATCATGCGTTGGTTACATTCACTCTCGGAAGAGGGACGGATTGGCGTTTATCTTCTTTTTAGTTGGGGACTGGGACAGGGAACGCTGCAGCGCAGCCAAACACCCAGACCATTAAAGGAAATTGACTGGAGGTCAGAAAATGAAAATCAAGAGCCTTCTTCTCGGCTCCGCTGCGGCAATGTTCGCAGTCTCCGGCGCTTCCGCAGCGGACGCAATCATCGCTGCCGAGCCGGAGCCCGTTGAATATGTTCGCGTTTGCGACGCGTTCGGCGCAGGCTACTTCTACATCCCGGGCACCGAGACGTGCCTGAAGCTCAGCGGTTTCGTCCGTATGAATGTCACATTTGACAGCAACGATGACAGCTATGGCTCTTCCGTTCGCGGTCGTTTGAACGTACAGGCCAAGGAAGACACGGAACTTGGTGTTCTTCATGC
>NZ_CFHWAF010000011.1:0-55439 GCF_984452065.1 Hoeflea sp.
TCGCGAACGGCTTTGCTAACGCACTGCTACACCACTTCAGGGGACACGACCCCGGACTGCGCTGGACGGTCGAGGAATGCTTCCTGCGCGCCAAGGACGATTTGGGGCTCGATCATTGCGAGGCGCGTTCATGGCATGGTTGGCACCGTCACATATCCTTGGTCATGGCTGGTGCGGCATTCCTGGCAAAACTTGCCGCCGATCAACGGCGCTCTGCTGGCAAACGGGACAAAACGAGTCCAAAACCCGGCGCGGCCTGACAATCGCAATCCAGGAACTGCTCACCACATCTGAATTGAAGCATCTCATTGAAAAGAGCCTTGCCGCACCGGCAGTCTCGCCGGCATACTATTGGACATGGTCACGATGGCGACGAAGGCATCAACGCATCGCCGCCCTGTCTCACCGAAAAATGAGAGAACAGGCGCAACTGTAGTACTAATATAGCGGATGGCTGTTGCTGAAGTTTTCTGGTCGATCACTTAGTGTCCTCATTGCCTGCTTCGTATGGAGCCGCCATCGCCCTCACATCCAGGGGGGCGATGCGCTCCAAGAAACAAGGCACCGCCCGCTTTGGCGGTGAGCTTGAGCCTTACTCATCAACATCCCATCGCCGTTGAAGGCGATAACTTAGTATTGGTGCTTTTCGATACCGTAACTTCTCGCCCGTCAAATTGGGATACCGTAACTGCTTTGCAGCAAGCATAGTAAGCACCGGCGGCAATGCATCTTGCGGCATCCAGGCCGTTGCACGGAGAGCCCTTTGGTAAAGATGTATATGACCGACAGTCTTCGGTTGGTGGCTTTCACGGCGACAAAAATCGTGTCCAGGATTAGGCATGAACGTAAACTCGGAGTGCTCGATGTAAAGTGCCTCCGGTCGCAACAGCCTCCCGAACAAACTGAGATGCCGGAACTCGCGATAAGGTCCCTCATGTTTGAGTTCATCGACGCCAAATGAATAGTCCCAATTCCAGTCTTCGATCTCCAGCACATATGAGAGATATGAGAGGATCGCGGGGACCTCGGGTTTCTTGCGGCCTTTTGTTTTTGGCTTTGCGTTGGCAGTCATCACAACGAACCTAAAGAACCCTCAATATGTTAGGAGCATCACTGGCTTATCGCGACGTGTGACCGAGTGATTACAAAGTACAGCCCGGACAAAGCCGGGCTAAACGTAAAAGAATTCACCAGGACTATAGGCCCTAGCAAGCATTGCAATTCAAGCAATATCTTCGTGTTCAACATGCAATCTGTGTATGTTATCGGCAGCACGCTGTGCATTCGCCGCTGTGGCAATAAAAGCCACGCCCGCTATCTGCGGGCGTAGCAAATCTATCCAAATCCGTTCAGACGCTCCCTACTGATATCGAGCATTTTTTGAGCGCTATACTTGAGCTTATCGCTGATGCCATCTATTTCCGGCAGGGAAACAAGTTCCAATCCCGTCTTGAACTTGCCAAGCAGTTCATCCATCGCTCCATTGGCATCGCCGGCGGTCAAGCCTGCTGTTGCCGCCGCTTTGATGAAGTCGGCGCGGCGCAGCCTGTTGTCCTTTCCACATAGCTTGAGCGCCATACGATCATCCTCAAGGTTTGGAAAGACCCGTGTGGTTACAGCATCGTAGAGCGGTGCCATCCTGACGGTTTCAAATGTTCGGGCACCTGGCTGCGTGATTTTGAGTAGAGCCAGATTTTTCAGGTGCATATCGCCATCAGCAATAAGCCAGGCAAACATAGCCCGCTTGAGGATCAATAGCATGTCCTCTTCTGGACTGGTCGATAGTGGTCGAACAGCCCGCGCCATACGTTCGATCGTGCCGTCGTATTTCGCACCTGGAGGCAGATCCAGAACAGAACAAAGATCTTCCAGAGCAAGACGACGCTTATCGTCAGCGGCAATTCGAATATCAAAACGCTCGACGATTAGTGCCGGCGGCATCTCATCGGGCATCGCAGTCAATGCAATCTGCGGTGCTTCAAACCCGGCATGATGACCAAGTGTCATGGAAAGATATTCAATGATAGGAAGCGCTTCGAATCCGCTGGTTCCGGCCGGTTTGAGAATATGCGTAAAAGGCTTCTCGGAGGCCGGGACCAACCCACCGTATTCGTCCAGATACATCGGCGCCTTGATCTGAACACCAGATAGTCTGGGCGTATCCGACCTTGCATAAAGCCGCGCAAGATTTTCTTCGAAGCTCTTTTCGATGTCACCGCGCTCCGGCCCGCCATAGGTGCCGGAAAAGACACCGTCCTGAGAATGGTCCGTAAGGCGACTGACCATTACATCATCCGGCAATTCAGTCAGATCATCGGGCTGATCGGTGATGATGATGTTGGACATGTAACGCTTGCCCGAGCGCAGCATCGAGCGTTCATCCGCTTCTTTGAGAACACGTTCCAGCCAACCTTCAGGAAGCAGGGACAGTATGAAGGGTGGAAGCTGTCCCGGAATGCGCTGCTGAATGAGTGGCAAGTCAAACTCAGGGTCAGCACTCCACCGCCATTCATATCCGTCATGGCGAAGATGCCCGATCGGCTTATGATGCCATGCGACTAAAAATTCGAGGGCTGCTTCGTTGCGAACCTCGATCATTTCAGGCGCTTTCTTGAGATAGCGCTCGGCCTGTTCCCCTTCGCGATACCATTCATTTTCGCGAGCAAGAGCCCAAAGGGCATCAGCTGCCTTTGTCGGGTCACCAAACTCTTCAATCAACCTTTCCGCAATCGCGGTACGCATGGACTCATCAATTGATGCTGCGTGTTCGCTCCGAATACGAAACGCTTCGAGAAAACGCTGCCGCATGGAGGAAACAGGTATTTTGAATTCGCCAAGACCATCCTTGACCGTGGCTGTTGCTATTGAGGGGTGATCAGACGCAGCATTTTGGACGATCTCCAATGACCTTATCCGAGTACGCTGCGAGCGCGGCCCGCTTAAGTAAAGACGACCATCACGTGTGGGTGCGAGCAAAGAGGCACTCGCAGCTGATAGAAAAGCTTTTGGATAGAGATAGTGAGCAATACGGACGGCAAAACGTAAAACGGTTTCATCGATATCATCGTTGGCGTCGGCATAAATACCACGCATCAGCTGCACGATCTTGCCGGTTTCAGCCTGATAGTGGGCGCGTGTCTTATCAATGTTTTCACCAACGAGATAGATCATTTTCTAACTTTCGCGTATTTCATCTACGTGAAAGTTAGAATCTTTAGCGACAAAAATCAAGATTTTCTAACTTTTCCGTATATGAAATACGCGAAAGTTAGAATCCACCATTGCGGCTACGAGTCGGTAAATTGCTAAAGCGTTTCTGATTTTCACCGAATCGGAGAGGGATTCCGTTTTGAGTTGATTTGTGATTCAAGATGCGTGCTGGAAGAGGAGGACAGCATGCATGACCCGAGCCTTGAACCTGCGACCTTCAAGTTATGAGCCTGACATTATTGGTTCTATGCAATCCATTGTCACCTGCCCGTCGAAGGATCGATACGAGCGATTTTAGTTTTAAAGTCTTCATAGCGACTAAGAGCCGGTCTTGAAAGTCGAATTAAAGGTGGATGATCGGGTTTAGATGTGCTTCCAAACGGTTGTCGAAGCCAGTTTGGCGGACCTCATGTGGACACCGACCACCCGGCGGCAACGTAGCCGCAATGATCTGCGTTATGGAAGCGATCTGACCGATATGGAATGGAAGATTTTGGCTCCGTTGATGCCACAGCCGGGACGAACGGGCAGGCCTCGCAAGTGGCCGATGCGTGAAATCGTAAACGCCATCTTCTACGTCTTGCGAGGCGGCATTGCCTGGCGGCTGCTGGCGAAGGACTTTCCGCCGATGACGACGGTTTATGGCTGGTTTCTGCGCTTCCGGCGGGATCGTCTGTTCGAGGCGATCAACCACCATCTCGTGATGATCGATCGCCAGAGAGTGGGACGCAAGGCATCGCCTTCAGCGGCCGTGATTGACAGCCAGAGCGTCAAGACGACCGAGGCCGGCGGCCCCAGAGGCTATGACGCAGCCAAGAAGATCAAGGGCCGCAAGCGTCACGCCATGGTCGATACCGACGGACGCGCCCTGATCATCCAGGCGCATCCGGCTGATGTCCAGGATCGCGACGGCGCGGTCCGGCTGCTCAAGGCATCGCGCAAATCCTTCCCATCTGTCGAACATGCCTTCGCCGACAGCGCCTATAATGCACAAAGGGTCTGCGATGCCACGTGTATCACCATAGAGATCGTCAGCAAGATCGCCGATCAGGTCGGCTTTCAGGTCTTGCCGCGACGCTGGGTGGTCGAGCGCTTCTTGCCACGGATCCTGCGCGGTTGCCGTCTCAACAGGCTCAGGAAGGACAGGGCGGCCGCGTCGGTTGCGCAAAGCACGCTTCCCGCCGGCCCGAAACGCGTCGCGCCATCGGTATAGCAATGGACGCTGAATATCCAATTCGCGCGAAAGAGCCGCAACGTTATCACCGGCCTCCATGCGCTTGACGACTTTCAGCTTGAAATCCCGGCTGAAACTGCGGGGCTTCTTGGGTCGGAAACATCAATCCTCCTTACAGAGAACTGTAACCTGTTTCACTGACTCATTTACCGGGTTCAGTCCAGATGGAGCCTGGTAGCGGGAGAGGGACTCGAACCCCCGACACGCGGATTATGATTCCGCTGCTCTAACCACCTGAGCTACCCCGCCGGAGAGCCAAGAACGGCGCGATATAAGGGCGCGGGCTCTGCGGTGTCAAGCAAAAGCTTGCAGAAAATCAGGCCTGCCACTTGCATGCCGCGGGACAGGCCGATATGGCAACGCCAAAACCACGAAGGACGCCGACAATACTTATGAATTCCAATCCGGCAATTGCCGTCATCGGATGCGGATATTGGGGCGGGAACCATGTCAGGACGCTGAGCGGGCTCGGCGTGCTGGCAGCGGTTTGCGACGAGGACAAGGCCCGGGCGGCCGATCTCGCGAACGAATTCGGCGTCGCATCGATGGACATGGCTGCAGTCCTTGCAAGCCGCGAGATCGACGCGGTCGTGCTCGCCCTGCCGCCGCAGTTCCATGCACCGGCCGCGCTCCAGGTCATCGAGGCCGGCAAACATCTCCTCGTCGAAAAGCCGATCGCGCTCAATGTCGAGGACGCGACGGCCGTGGTGGAAGCCGCGGCGGCGACGGATCTCACGGTCATGACCGGCCATGTCCTGCGCTTCCATCCGGCATTCGAAACACTCGAACGCATGGCCCTCGGCGGGGAACTGGGCCAAATCCGGTACATCCACTCCCACCGTGTCGGCCTTGGCCGGTTCCACACCGAGAACGATGCCCTTTGGGATATCGCACCGCACGACCTGTCGCTCATCCTGGCGCTGACGGGCGAGGAGCCGGCCGACATCCGCGGCGAAGGCTCGGCGGTCCTCGACCATCTGAGCGATTTCGCGCACCTGCATCTCACATTCCCGGGCGGCGTTCGCTCGCATGTCTTTGCATCCCGGCTGAACCCCTATCGCGAACGGCGACTGACGGTCATCGGCGACAAGGCAATGGCCGTCTTCGATGATGTCGCACCCTGGGCGCAGAAGCTCGCCGTCTACGATCACCGGGTGTGGAGGGGCGACAACGGCATGCAGTTCGAGACGGCCGAGCCACGTTTTGTCGATATTCCCGAAGGGCTGCCGCTGACGCGGGAATGCGCCCATTTCATCGAATGTATCGCCGAGGGCACGCCCGCGCGCACCCCGGTCGATGACGGTCTGGCGGTCATCAAAATCCTGTCGGCGGGCACGGTCACCCATGACTGATCCGTGATTTTCACGGCAAACATTGCATCAAATGCCGATCACCTGCGGTTACAAACTGCACCTTTGTGTGATGTCCGAGGGGTGGAAATATGTGCAATGACAGCGTATTAGCTAGATTTGAAGGGATTTGACGTTATTGTCGGTGAGAGTGTGGACATCCGGCATGTTGGGGTCCGGGTGTCCACGATACTCTCAATACGGCACTGACTGGCAACCGGCACATTCCGGACCATCACTCGGTGCGACCGCAGGGGACTGAAGCAAATATGCAGTTTATCGATCTTGCTGCGCAAAGAGCGCGCATTGGTGATCGTCTTGAAAAGGCAGTCTCCAAGGTTCTGAGCGAAGGCCGCTACATTCTCGGCCCCGAAGTCTTCGAATTCGAGAAGAAGATTGCCGACTATGTGGGCGTCAGGCACGCGGTCGCCTGCGCCAACGGGACCGATGCCCTGCTGATCCCGCTCATGGCCTGGGAAATCGGCCCGGGAGACGCGGTCTTCGTACCCTCCTTCACATTTGCAGCAACCGCCGAAGTCGTGGTGCTCACCGGCGCCACCCCTGTTTTTGTCGAGGTCTCGCACGAGACTTACAATATCGACCCGGCGCGCCTCGAAGAGGCGGTCGTCGCCACCCGCGCCGAGGGACGCCTCAATCCGAGGGCCGTCATCCCGGTCGATCTGTTCGGCACGCCTGCCGACTACCCGGCACTCAGCGCCATCTGCAACAAGCACGGCCTGCTCATGCTGGAGGATGCGGCGCAAAGTGTCGGCGGCAAGACACCGGCCGGCCGTTGCGGTGCATTCGGCCATGCCGCCGCGACAAGTTTCTACCCGGCCAAGCCGCTCGGCTGCTACGGCGACGGCGGTGCGATGTTCACCAACGACGACGGCGTGATGGAAAAGCTGCGCTCCTATGCCTTCCACGGCAAGGGCGAAAGCCAGTATGACAACATCCATGTCGGCCTCAACTCCCGGCTCGACACGATCCAGGCGGCCATCCTGCTTGAAAAGCTGGCGATCTTCGATGAAGAACTGGAAGCACGCCAGAGGATCGCCGGCTATTACCGCGACAATCTGAAAGACCATGTCCGCGTTCCCCATATTCCGCGGGGCATGGTTTCGGCCTGGGCCCAGTTCGCAATCGAAACGGTCGACCGGGATGCGCTCAAGGCCCTGCTTGCCGAACGGGACATTCCGTCGGTGATCTATTACGTCAAGCCGCTGCACCGGCAGCCGGCCTATGCGCATTATCCGAAGGGCTCCGGCGAACTGACGGTAACGGAACAGTTGCCCAATTCGATCCTCTGCCTGCCCATGCATCCGTATCTGCAGCGCGGCGACCAGGATCGCATCATCGAAACGATCATCGAATTCGCGTCCTCCCGCCAAGCGGTGGCGGCGGAATAATCAAACCGCTATCTGGGGCATATGGCCGGCCATTGCGTCGGCCATCTTTTTGAGCACGCATTGTTCAGCGGCAACTTTTTGAGCACGCATTGTTCAGCGGCAACGCGGCGGATGCGCTGCCGCTCAGCTCTGATGCAGAGCCGCCGGTTTTGCGGCGTTCGACAAAAGCGCCTGCAGCAGCCGCTCCGCCTCTTCGGTCCGCTCGGTGCGGTCGATGAAGCCGCCGCCGAAAATGCGTGCATCGTCTTCGTCGCTCGAATAAAGAGCGCAGGCCTGCCCCGGCGCTATACCCGCCTCCCCTTCGGCAAGCTCAACCATCAGCGTGCCGTCCTGGAACCAGACGGTGGCCGGTTTCGGGGGGCGCGTCGACCGGACCTTGGCAAAACAGCCGAACCCGTTCTCGGGCAGCGCGGTGTGCGGCATGTCACCCAGCCAGTTTACATCGCGCAGGAAGACCCTGTGGGTGTCGAGGGCCGATCGCGGACCGACGACGACCCGGGACGACGGCGCGTCGAGATGAACGACGTAAAGAGGCTCGCCGATCGCAACGCCGATGCCGCGGCGCTGACCGATCGTGTAATGCATGATCCCGTCATGACGCCCCAGAACCCGGCCGTCCAAATGCACGATCTCGCCTTTCGCGGCCGCCTCCGGCCGCAGCTTGGCGATAATGTCGCTGTATTTTCCCTGCGGCACGAAACAAATATCCTGGCTCTCCGCCTTGTCGGCGACGCTCAGCCCCATACTGGCCGCCAGTGCCCGGGTCTCGGCCTTCGGCAGGTTGCCGAGCGGAAACCGCAGGAAATCGATCTGCTCCTGGGTGGTGGCAAAGAGAAAGTAGCTCTGGTCCTTGTCGCAATCGAGCGGGCGATAGAGCGCACGATGCTCGCCATTGGGCCGCGAACGGATATAGTGCCCCGTCGCCAGCGCGTCGGCTCCGAGCTCGCGTGCGGTCTTGAGAAGATCGGCGAATTTGACCGTCTGATTGCAGGCAACGCACGGAATGGGCGTTTCGCCTGCCACATAGCTTTCCGCAAACGGGTTGATGACCGCCTCGCGGAAGCGCTGCTCGTAATCGAGCACATAATGGGGAATGCCGAGCGTATCGGACACACGCCGCGCGTCGTCAATGTCCTGGCCCGCACAACACGATCCCGCCCGGTGCACGGCGGCGCCGTGATCGTAGAGCTGCAGTGTGACGCCGACGACGTCATATCCTTCGCGCTTCAACAGGCCGGCAACGACCGACGAGTCGACGCCGCCGGACATGGCGACGACAACCCGCGTGTCTTCGGGCTTCTTGTCGATATCAAGTGTATTCAAAACAGTTTTCCGCGTTCAAAGGCGTTAAAGGCGCCAATCAAGCTTTCCCGCATGATATATGCAATCGGCCGTCTGACGGCAAGTTGTTCGTGAAGACGGCGGATTGGCGACATCTGTCCGTGGCCGGAAGGCCGCAATCCCGATCCGTTGGAAAATCCTTCCGCGGCCCAAGGCCCGGCCGGCCCGAAAGGCTGCAGCCAAAGAGAGCACCGGGACTTCCATTCAATTGCCTTGCCGGACCGCCAATACCCGGCCGTCAGGTTTAGCGACGTAATTTTCACGTTTTTAAACAATAGATTAAACAATAAGCGCAGAAGACGACAGAAACCGCCTCGCAACCGCCCGCGACGCCATCACTCAAATTCGTATAAAGTCACGAGCTTTTGTTTAGACAATCTTTAAACCTCAATCTGTATGGTTGGCACAGATAGGTCTTTGAGTTTGTGTAGAGTGTCCAATGACCGAGATGGTACGATCGAGAATTAAATATGTTATCGGCCCCGACGGCAGTCCGTTGACGATCGCCGATCTTCCCCCCAGCACCACGAGGCGCTGGGTGATCCGCCGCAAGGCGGAGGTGGTTGCGGCCGTGCGCGGCGGGCTTCTCAGCCTCGAGGAGGCGTGTGAGCGCTACACACTGACCGTTGAGGAATTCCTTTCCTGGCAGGCGTCCATCGACGCCCATGGCCTCGCCGGGCTGCGGACAACCCGCATCCAGCAATACCGCCACTGACCGTGGTGCATTCGAGCCGGCCGACCCCCGGACCGGCTTGACATTCTCTCCTGCGATCACAGCACAATACCCAACCCGGACCGCGATCATGCCAGGTCGGACGAGGGCCTTGCCTGTATCAGCCAGTGCGCCAGGGTCACGGTCAGAGCTGAGCCTGCATAGCACCATAATCCCGGTTGTGTGAAAGCGCTGGCAACACCGCTCGTCTTGGCGGCAACGATGACCAGGGCCACCAGCAGCACATCCATCATCGACCATTTTGACAGCAGCGGGATAAATCTGCTCATCAGCGCCGGATGACCCGGTTCATTATCCCGCCTGGCGGCTTCATAGAGGACGGTCAGGATCTTCGCGATGGGAAAAACGGCCGAAAACAGCGCCACCAGCAGCGAGAGTGCAATGCTGCCGTCCTGCCAGAGCGAGACGATGATGTCCGCAAGCGACGGCGTTTCCTCGAAAAAATACAGCTTCTCAAACCGCACCAGCGGCAGGATCAGCCCGAGTGCCAGCAGGAACGGACCTGCAAACAACAAGGGCGGCAACAACAGCGGATAGCGCAAGAGCGAACCTCGGCCTGAGAATGTTCGGGCGTTCCGTCCCCGGATTGCCCGCCTGGCTTCGGAGCCGATCTGCTCCAGCCCGCAAACAGCAAAGCACATCCGCGCTGGCAGAACCAGCCGGATGCTCTTGCGTCAGGCGGAACGGGTTCGGCTATCCGACCTTTGTGCCGCGCGCATTCGCGTCGCGCACTTCAAGCGCCTCTGCCTTCTCCAGGTCGGCTTCGGCCTCCTCGACCGCAAGCTCGGCGGCGTCCTGCTGCACGCGCAATTCACGGATCGAACCCTGAAGGTTCTCGGCACGCTGACGCGCCGCCTTGGCGAATGTGGGATAGGCGAAGTGGGAAGGATCCGAAATCCCCGCCTTCTTTTCTTCTGCGGCAATCTGATATTCGAGCTCGGCGGCCATGCGCTCGAACTCCGACATCATCAGCTGAATCTGGTTCAGCTGCCGGCGTTTGTCGTTGACCTGAAACTCCTTCAGGCGAACGAGGCTCTCACTAGACTTCATACGCATTACTCCCGTGACGCGAGATCCCGGCAATTCAATTCCGTTATCCGTCCCCGGTTACCGTTTTCGCAAAGCTTCAAGCCGACGAAACAGCCGTTTGGCCGTTTTGGTAACCTTTCGTTTACGGACATCGTTAATCATAGGGCCAATCGCTTAAAACCGGGTAAATGAAATTCACCTGAATCGAGTTTTCTTTCGTGAATCTACCGAGTCGGTTATAAGCTTTTCTTAATGTATCAAATTAACTTCTGTTTTTTTGATTCACATTAAGAATCAGTGGTTTGAACATCACAACTGACGACAGAATTAAGGGTTGCGTTACCGAATTAGAATTTGTTAACCATTTCGTGACAGGTTCGGCGGGCGACGACTCGGTCCATAGAGTGCACATGGCCGTTGCGGCCTTTTGCGGCGGAAAAGGGGAAATTCATGCGGGTTTTATTGATCGAGGACGACAGTGCGACAGCACAGAGCATTGAGTTGATGCTCAAATCGGAAAGTTTCAATGTATATACCACCGACCTCGGCGAAGAAGGCGTGGACCTGGGAAAGCTGTATGATTACGACATTATTCTGCTTGACCTGAACCTGCCGGATATGTCCGGCTACGAGGTTCTGCGCACCCTGCGCCTCTCGAAGGTCAAGACACCCATTCTCATACTGTCCGGCATGGCCGGCATCGAGGACAAGGTCCGCGGTCTCGGCTTCGGCGCCGACGACTATATGACCAAGCCGTTCCACAAGGACGAGCTGATTGCCCGCATCCATGCCATCGTTCGCCGCTCCAAGGGGCATGCACAGTCGGTCATCACGACCGGAGACCTGCTGGTCAATCTCGACGCCAAGACCGTCGAAGTCGCCGGACAGCGCGTCCACCTGACCGGCAAGGAATATCAGATGCTGGAACTTCTTTCCCTGCGCAAGGGCACGACCCTGACCAAGGAAATGTTCCTCAACCATCTTTACGGCGGAATGGACGAGCCGGAACTCAAGATCATCGACGTCTTCATCTGCAAGCTGCGCAAGAAACTGGCGACGGCGGCTGGCGGCCGCAACTATATCGAGACCGTATGGGGTCGCGGTTACGTGCTCCGCGAGCCGGAAGACAGCGAGATACTCGAGAGCGCCTGATCGGAGGCGACTCACAGAAAACCGAATGGTTGGACCCGCCGAGGCAGATGCTTCCGGCGGGTTTTGCTTGTCCTGAAATACGTCATTGGCAAAACCATCCGTTACGGTTCGGCCACCGAGGGGAAAAACTCCTCAAGATCAGACCAGACCGGCATCAGAAAAAAGCAATGCGGCGCAGTTCACTGCGCCGCAATCGGCTGTGGAGGAGCGATGGGAAAGGAGCAGCGCCCGGTCAGGCCGCCGTCTTCGCCTGATCGGAGAAGACTTTTGTCAGAATTTCCCGGTCAAACGGCTTGAGCAGGAAATCGTCCGCACCGGCGCGCTTTCCCTGCATCATGTTCTTCAGCTTGCCCTCGATCAGGCAGTAGTAGATCTTCACCTTGTCGCCGCCGGGAAGGTTCCTCACGTCGCTGATAAGCTCGGTCGCTCCCGGCAGATCCGCATCGACGATCAGCACGGCCGGCACACGACCCTTGCAGATCGACATGGCGGTCTCGACATCGTCGGCCTCTGAAACCAGAAAACCGAGATCCGCCAGTATCCGTTTGGCGACCTTCCGAATGATCACCGATTTATCGACCAGAATAAGCCGTTGCATCATCGTATCTCCCCAATAACTGGCCCGAACCCCAAACACCCGTCTACGAGCGATCGGAGTAAGGAGCCGTTGCGGCGCCCGTTCGACACCAATTTAGGCTGGAGAGCTTCAGATTTGGTTACTGGAAAGGCTTAACGGCCGGTTAAGATGAAAGCCGTTTGCATGGCTGCGACATGCATTCAGGACGCCGTAAAGACCACGTCCTCGGCGCCGGCAGTGCTTGTCAGCGTCATCCCGGCGGTCTCGGCCAAAAGCACGGTGTAGTATGGCTGAATGGAATGCGCATCGATCGGCTCACTGCTTTCGCCGCTGTGAATTTCCAGGAATTTGGGCGGCACCCGCAGCATGCCGCCGCTGGCCTTCAGCGTGAATTTGGGAGCGGTCTCGAGATCTTCCAGAACCACCGATATGGATCCGCCGCGCGGGATCGATCCATAGGCGACGAGAAACAGGTTGAGGAGCAGCTTGACCTTGTTCTTTGCGACAATCGCCCGTGTTCCCTGCCAGGAGATCTCGGTTTTGTTGTCGGCTCCGGCAAAGTCCATGATCACCTTTTCCGCCTCGCCGGTATCGATCGACGCGCCGACGGAGCCTGACGCGCCAAACGCCAGCCGGGCAAATTTCAGGCGCACAGAAGCGTTATGCGCACTGGTCCGGATGAGGTTCATTGCATCTTCGTCCGCACCGCCTTCATCGAGCAGTTCCAGTCCGTTGTTGATGGCGCCGACGGGCGAAATGATGTCATGGCACACCCGGCTGCAAAGGAGCGCCGCTAGGTCCGGACCGGAAAGCGTAAGATTAGGATTTGAAGACATGTCGTGCTCCTTGTTCAGGCCTGCCCAGGCAGATGTCCGAGACCCGGCTACAGCCTGTTAGACACCATTCGAAGCCACAATGACAACACATTTGGTAAACCGACTGTTAACGTCCTCGAGCGATGATACCCAGGCATTATGAGTGCCAGGTTAATTCCGAATCGGAGATATAAAATGAACCGCGTGCATCGCGCAATCACTGCCTTGTTTCTGCATGTGACAATCGCCTCCATACTCGCGGCGGCGACCTTTTCCGCGGCAAGCGCGCAACAGGTCGAGCCGGCCGGCTCGCAACAATACACGATGCAGGAAATGGTCGACGCCGGGCACAATTATTTCGGGTCCGCGACCGACGGCCTTGCCCGCGTCGTCGAAAGGGCATTCCAGCAATACGGCCTGCCCAACGGCTATGTCCTCGGCGAGGAGGCCTCCGGCGCCCTTGTCGGCGGGCTGACCTACGGGGAAGGCCAGCTCTATACAAAAAATGCCGGTGAACATCAGGTCTTCTGGCAGGGGCCATCCCTCGGCTTCGACTATGGCGGCCAGGGCAGCCGGGTCATGATGCTGGTTTATGAACTCGGCAGCGTCGACGACATATATGGCCGCTTTGCCGGTGTCAGCGGTCAGGCTTACGCGATCGCCGGTGCGGGCATGACCGTGCTGCAGGGCGGGCATGTCGTCATTGTACCCATCCGCACCGGTGTGGGCGCCCGTATCGGCATCAATATCGGCTATTTGAAGCTGACCCCCCGTCCGACCTGGAACCCGTTCTGACCGGGCCGCCGGCGCCATCGCCGCCGCGACCGAAAGGACACGTTGGTTAACCAGAAGTAATCGGGAGCCCTTTACCCGTATCTGCTAGCATGCTTTATGCAGGTGGGCGCGGCAAACGACGGAATATCCGGCACATCCTGTGTGTTGCGGTTGCCGCGAGAACGGGTGTCGGTAATCGGCCCCGGCCATCCCGCGGGAACGGATACGTGCAACCAGAAAACCGCAAGTCAGCTTTGTCTGTATTGTCTGCGATAAAGGGGCCAGACCGGTCAGCGGGTACGCCGCGTGATTGAGTTCCTCCTCATATTCGCCCTGGGTTTTCTGGCGGCTGCGATCCTCGCAATGCTGGTCACGCCGGCCATATATGGCCGTATCGTCAAACTGACCGAAAAGCGCATCGAGGCGACGGTGCCGCTGAGCCTTTCGGAGATCAAGGGCAAGGCGGATCAGATACGCGCCGTCTTTGCCGCCGAATCCGCCAAACTGACGACCGAATTGAAGTCCGAGCGCGAACAGGTCGTGCTCCAGAAGGTCAGGGCCGAAAAGCTCCAATCCGACCTCGCCGAGCTTGCCGGCGACAAAAAGCTGGCGGATCAGCACATCGAGGAACTGGTCACCGAAGCCGGTGAATTGCGTTCCGACGGCCGCAAGCAACAACAGCTCATCGACAAGCTGTCGGAAACCGTGCGCGAGTTTGAGCGCATGAAGAAGATGGACAATGCCCAGATCGCGCGGCTGCACAACGACCTGATCGCCATGTCCACGGAAGTCGAGAGCACCAAGATCGACCTCGCCGCCAGCCACACGGAGATGGTCAATCTGCGCACGCAACTCGATGCGGTGACGATGGAGCGCGATCAATTGCTCAATGACATCGCCTCCATCGCCGATGCGGCGCAGACACTTGAACAGACCCTGCAACAGGAGCAGGAAGCGCACAACCAGACACGCATCGAACTGGCGGCGGCCCAATCCTCACACGCCGACACCGAGGCCCAGTTGCAGGACACGTTTGAACTGCTTGAACTTCAGAAGAAACGGCTCGGAGACGAAATCAGCGCGCTGGAAGAGAGCCTGAAGGCCGCGGCGGAAGCGGCCGTCGATCAGGAAAACGTCCTGCAGGGCGAAAAACAGGAACACGAGGCGACCCGCATAGAACTGGCGGCCGCCCAATCCGGCGTCGCAGACCGCGACAGTCAGCTCGCCCAGCTCGACGGCGCAATGAAACAGCAGGCCAATGAACTGAACGGCCAGATCGATGCACTCATCAAGGAGGGCGAGACGCTGACCGCCGAACTGACGCGTCAGGCGGAACGATACAGCCTGCTTGAGCGCGAGCTGAGCACGGAGCAGGACACCCACAAGCAAACCGGCGCCGAGCTTAAGGCGGCCGATGCTGCCTTCAAGGACAGCGTTGCGCAGCACGAAAAGACGCAGAAGGAAAACGCCAAAACCACCGCCGCTCTGGAGAAACAGATAAAGGCGCTGCAAAATGAGGGCGACAAACGCACCTCGGAACTCGAAACGGCGCACAAACGCCACGAGGCGCTTCAGGATAATTTGAGCACCGAGAAGGCAAACCATAAGGAAACCCGGATCGAGCTCTCCACCCGGCAGTCCCTGCTCGACGAGCGCATCCGCCAGCTCGGCGAAGCAAACGCGCAGATCGACGACCTGCATGGCAAGGTCGAGGAGGCGAGCGAGGCCCACCGGCTGAGCCTGGCCGACCAGCAAAAGGCGCAACGCGAGATCGAAGCGCTCACCGGACGTGTCGAGAATACCAAGACGGCACTGGAAAAGAGCAGGGTGACGGAGCGCGGCGGACGCGAACAGATCATCGTGCTCAAAGCTGAAAACCGGCAGCTTCGGAAGGATCTGAAAACCTCAGAGGCCGCGGCGAAGGATTGGCAGCGCCGCCTTGAACACGAGCGGGAACAGACGATCAGGCTGGCAAAGACCGTCAAGTCGAAGGAACAGGAGATTGCCGGGGCGGCCCGCAAGCTCGAGAGCGCAAAAAAAGCCCTGGCCGGACAGGAAGAGATGCTGAGGCGTGCGCCTGCGGCACAATCGGCGCCGCAGGCGCAGGCGACCAACGGATCTGTGCGTGTCGCAAACGGTGATGCCGAGGAGATAAAAGAGGAGAAAAGGGACATTAACGGAACCATAAAAGGACGGATGGAGGATCTTCGCCTGCGCCACACCGCTTTGGTCGACAAGCTGAAGAGCACGCCGGACAGCAGCGACGATTCGGGAATGCGCGAGGAGATCGCCGCCATTGCCGCCGCCGTCGTCGGCCTGTCCGGGCGGCGTGAAGGCGACGCTTCACCGATCCATAAAATCATCTCGGACGCGGGAACGCCGGTTCATGCGGGCGCCGAACGGGTCAGTCTCGCCAGCCGGGCGAAATCCGAACTGGAAAGCTGAGCTGCCTGCACGGGATTTACGTCAGTCGCTGCTGGCCTGTCGCAACGCAGTAAAGGGCGATGCCTGCCGCGGTCGCGACATTGAGGCTGTCCAATCCCTTCGCCTGCGGGATTCGCACCCTGCCAAGCCGGTCGAGCAGCGCTTTCGGCAGCCCCTCCCCCTCGGTTCCGACGAGCAGCGCGGTGCGCGATCCGACATTCACACCGCCGATCGCCTGCCCGCCATCGGGAGAAAGCGCGACGAGCTCGAACTGCCGGTCGGATAACTGCTCCGCAATCTCATCAACGCGTCCGCCGCGGACGAAAGGCACCGTCAGGGCAGCGCCGACGGAAACGCGGATGGATTTGCGGTACAGCGGATCGCAGCATTCGGTATCCAGGCAGACAAGGTCGACACCGAACGCCGCAGCATTGCGGAACAGCCCGCCCAGATTGTCATGATTGGAAATGGCGTTGCACACCAGGACGAGCGCGTTCGCGGGCAGGCCGGCGATCGCATCCCCGAAAGGCTGAGCCCGGCGCACCCTGCCGACCGCAAGGACACCGCGATGCATGGGAAAACCGGCAATGGCGTCGATGGTCTCGCGCCCGCAGACCATTACCTGGACAGTCGGGCCGAACGCCTCGAGGATATCCGCCACACCCGCCAGCCGGCTCTCCAGAAGCAGGAGCTTTTCCGCCTCGAAACGGTCGGAAGCGGCAAGCATGCGAAGGACCACCGTGCCTTCGGCAATGAAGCGTCCCTCGCGGCCGACAAGATCGCGCTCGCGGATATGCCTGAATTCGGCGACGCGCTCATCATCGGGATCAAGAATGCGAACAAACCGGCCGGTCGCCTCGGTCATCTCCCGGTCGCCTCGGTCATCTCCCGGTCGCCTCGGTCATTTCAATGTGATTTCCGCAGCCATGCGGCCGGTCTCGACATCCAGAACATAGGCTTTTTGCGAATCGTCGGCCATCCGGCCGAAAAACAGGATACGCGGTCCGTCGAGCGCAACATCGTCAACGATAAAGCCCTGCGGCAGGGACGCATCGCGCTGAACGGGCCCTTCCGAGGGCACGACGAGGCCCTGCCCGGCGGCAACACGGTTTTCCTCATCCGGCTGCACGACCCTGTAGACAACACCGGCAAGGACCGCCATAACTCCCAAAATCATAATGCCGATGGAAACGACAAGCAGCCGAACCATCTTTCGCCGCACTTTTTCCATTTCCGGATCAAGCGGCTTTTCCTCTTCCGGTTCGATTTCCACCTTGTTCATCTGGGCCCCTGTTTCACCGATTGCAGTTCCATGACTGATCCCTTTACCCAAGCATCGCACGAGAAGAAAGTGCTCAAGGCGGACGCTTCCGCCGCCGGCCGGCTCGATGCATGGCTGGTTTCGGCACTTTCCGGCAAGCTTTCGCGCAGCCGGCTGCAGTCGTTGATACGAAACGGTTCCGTCAGCGTGAACGGCATCGTGGTCACCGAGCCGAAGCGTGCAGTCGCGCCCGGCGACGCCATAGAACTGGCAGTGCCGGAGCCGCGTGACGCCGCGCCGAAAGGCGAAGCGCTGGCGCTGGACATTCTTTACGAGGACGACGATCTCATCGTGATATCGAAAGCCGCCGGCATGGTCGTCCATCCCGGCGCGGGCAACCACACCGGAACGCTGGTCAATGCGCTCATTCACCACTGCGGCGACAGCCTGTCCGGTATCGGCGGGGTCAAACGGCCCGGCATCGTTCATCGCTTGGACAAGAACACCAGCGGCGTGATGGTGGCGGCCAAAAACGACTTCGCCCACAACCGCCTGGCCGAACAGTTCGCGGATCATGGCCTGTCCGGCCCCCTGCGGCGCGCATATCTCGCTCTTGTCTGGGGCTGCCCCTCACCGCTGAAAGGCACGATCGACGCGCCCATCGGCCGCTCACCCTCAGACCGGACAAAGCGTTCGGTCCATCGCGCGCAGGGACCCGACACGCGTCACGCCGTGACCCATTACGAAGTCAAACAACGGTTTGGCGCAAGAGACGGAACACCGGCTTCGGCATCCCTGGTGGATTGCCGGCTTGAAACCGGGCGGACGCACCAGATCCGCGTTCATCTGGAACATGTGGGACATCCTCTTATCGGCGATCCCGAATACGGTGCGGCCTTCCGCACCAAGATCAACACGCTGCCCGCCGAGATCGCCGAAGCGGTGGCGAAAATGAACCGGCAGGCCCTGCATGCCTATCTCCTGCAGTTTTCCCATCCGCGCGACGGACACACGCTGCGCTTCGAGGCGCCGCTTGCGCCCGATATGAGCGAGATTATTGCAGCGTTTTCATAGTCTTGGACAAATTATGATACCCGTGCGGATTTGTCGCAAAAAATCGTGTCTTTCAAGCTAAAAGCCGCCTGAAATCAAAGGCATAAATGGATTCATGCGGCGCTGGCTTGATCTCGCCGCTATTCGTGACTATGTCAAAACCGAATGTGCCTGGCGAACAACGGGCACGGCGGGCTTGCCTCGAAGAGGGAGCCTCAAACAAGGAAGGAGGGGTGCTGTAATGGCCCGAAACACCTTACCGACGGTGACTGCTGGCGAAGGTGGCCTGAACCGTTATCTCGAAGAAATCCGACGTTTTCCGATGCTGGAGCCCCAGCAGGAATACATGCTGGCCAAGCGTTATCACGAACATCACGATACCGAGGCGGCCCATGAACTGGTGACCAGCCATCTGCGCCTTGTCGCCAAGATCGCCATGGGTTATCGCGGCTATGGCCTGCCGATCGGTGAAGTCATCTCCGAAGGCAATGTCGGATTGATGCAGGCCGTGAAAAAATTCGATCCCGAGCGCGGCTTCCGCCTCGCGACCTATGCCATGTGGTGGATCAAGGCCTCCATACAGGAGTACATCTTGCGCTCCTGGTCGCTGGTGAAAATGGGCACGACGGCGAATCAGAAGCGCCTTTTCTTCAACCTGCGCAAGCTGAAGGGCCGCATCCAGGCCCTCGAAGAGGGCGATCTCAGACCGGACCAGGTCGCCGAGATCGCCACCAAGCTCAATGTCAGCGAAGACGAGGTCGTGTCGATGAACCGCCGCCTGTCGGGCGACGCGTCGCTGAACGCACCGATCAAGGCTTCGGAAGGCGAATCGGGACAGTGGCAGGACTGGCTCGTCGATGAAAGCGACGATCAGGAAACCCTGCTGATCCAGCAGGATGAGCTGGAAGACCGTCGTGCCATGCTGGCCTCGGCGATGGATGTGCTGAACGATCGCGAAAAACGCATCTTCCAGGCCCGCAGGCTGTCGGAGAAGCCGATGACGCTCGAGGAGTTGTCCGGCGAATTCGACATCAGCCGCGAGCGTGTGCGGCAGATCGAAGTCCGGGCTTTCGAGAAAGTACAGAACGCGGTCCGCAAGGCCGCGGTCGAGCGGGCAAACAGCCTTCAGCCGGTGTCACAATAGATCAACGGCTTCGCTTCTTGTATCGCCGCCGGCACTACTGGGTGCCGCTGGCCGTGCGCGCTTCCCAGGCACGAATGACCTGATCGAAGACCTCCGCTCCGGTTGACCCTTTTTCGAGGGTCATCAGCGCCCTGCGGCCGTTGCCGTAGCTGACGGGAAGGTCGATCCAGTTTCTCTCGCGCAAGAGGCGCAGATTGAGCTGGACCGCTTCGACATAGTCGTTGAGCGCGATCATGAAGAAGCTGTCGGTGATCTTTGCCGGTACGGCAATGAGCGAATCGCCCGTGTCCTGCTCCGTCTGCTTGAGCGCGAAATTCTGGATGGAACCGATCCCGCTGCCGTCGAATTCCTCCGTCACGGCAAACACGATCTCTATGAGATGGCTCGCGGGCAATGACTGATCGGCATTGCGCTTGATGGTCATGATCGCGCTCAGCCCCTTGCCGGGCACGTTGATCTGCGCCTCGATCGCGGGTTCCGGAGGAAGATTGTCTCCAGGAGATTCGCGCACGATGGACCACACCACGCTGCCTTCTTCGGCGGTCGGCGCCTGCTGGCCGAGACGCTCCTCGTAAAGGAACATCTTCTGCCCGACCTGAGGCGGCGTGGCCGCAGCCGGCACGCCGGTCTCATCGGCCAGATTCGCCGCCGCTGCCGGCTGGTCGTCCGTTGCGGCCGCATCGGGCTGCGACAGGTCGAGCGCCGCAACCGATTTGCCCTCCGCATCCACGGCGAGGTCCGCATTGACACCCGGACCTTCATCGACCTCCGATCCGTCCGGCATCAGCCGTTGGGTGAATTTCTCCGGACCCGACGTCGCGGCCCCGGCGGACTGACCGGCATCGCTGCCGGCAGCAGGCGCCTCGCCTCCGGCGGATGCAGGCTGACCGTCCGCCGTCTCGACATCGCTTGAAGGTCCGAAAACCAGCGCGGAAAGATCACTTCGGAATGTCCACAGCCCGACCGCGACAACCACGATGACAAGCAGCGCCGCGGCAACGGAAATGATCGTTCCGTAGCCTCCGCTTCGGCGCGGCTGGAGATAGTCGGCACTGCTGTTGTCGCTGAGACGACGCGCTTCGGGACGAACCGAATCGTCGAGCGAAAAATCGTCATATTCCTCGTCTTCCTCGTCCTCTTCATCATCGAATTCGTCTTCGATGGCTTGACGGTGGGGACGCGAGGAACGAGCGCCTTGCGGCTCCCGCGGAAGGATTTCTTCCTCATCGCCGATATCACCGGCATCTATCTCGGCGTCCGACAGGATATCGGCAAAGGCATCCTCGTCGAATTCGGAGAGCGCCTGCGTGTTCCGGTCCTCGATCTCCTGAATGGCCTCTTCAAGTTTCGCGAGCTGTTTGTCGCGCACCGCATCGCTGACGGGCGGGTTCAGATTTTCCAGTTGACGGCGAATTGCTCCGCGGGCTTTTTCATAGACCTTCCCACGCATCTCCGGCGTGTTGTCGCCCAGCCCGCTAACAGCCTTTTCAATAACTGCTACAAAATCCACCATATAACTGCTCTGTAAATATAAGTCCTTGCGGGCTCAACCCTAATCTTCAAACGGGTCGGTCACAAGGATTGTGTCATCGCGTTCAGGACTTGTCGACAAGAGTGCGACCGGCGCGCCGATGAGTTCCTCGATATGACGGACATATTTGACCGCCTGCGCGGGCAGGTCATTCCAGCTTCGCGCACCCACCGTCGAGCCTTTCCATCCCTCCAGCGTCTCGTAGATCGGCTCCACCCGCGCCTGCTGCCCCTGGCTGGCCGGCAGAAAGTCGACCTCATGACCGTCAAGCTTGTAACCGACGCAGATTTTCAGCTCGTCCAGACCGTCAAGCACGTCGAGCTTGGTCAGCGCGATGCCGGTGATGCCGTTGGTCGCCACGGCCTGCCGCACAAGCACGGCATCAAACCAGCCGCAGCGCCTTTTGCGCCCGGTCACCGTGCCGAATTCATTGCCCCGCTCGCCGAGAAACTGGCCGACATCATTGTCCTGCTCGGTCGGGAAAGGCCCCTCGCCCACGCGCGTCGTATAGGCCTTGGTGATGCCCAGCACATAGCCGACCGAGCCAGGGCCCATGCCGGAGCCTGCCGCGGCCTGCCCGGCCACCGTGTTGGACGACGTCACGAACGGATAGGTGCCGTGGTCGATATCCAGAAGCGTGCCCTGCGCGCCCTCGAAGAGAATGCGCTTGCCGGCGCGGCGCTTGGTGTCCAGCAGCCGCCAGACGGTTTCGCGGAACGGAAGAATGCGCCCGGCCACGTCCTTCAGCTCATTCATGATCGCTTCGTGCGCAACCTCTTCCTGGTCGAGGCCGCGCCGCAGGGCGTTGTGATGGGTCAGCATGCGGTCGACCTTCGCCGGCAGGGTTTCCATATTGGCAAGATCCATGACCCGCACGGCGCGCCGGCCGACCTTGTCCTCATAGGCGGGCCCGATGCCGCGACGCGTGGTGCCGATCTTCGTTCCCGAATTGGATGCCGCATCCTCGCGGATGCCGTCCAGTTCGCGATGCAGTGACAAAATGAGCGTCGCATTGTCGGCGATACGCAGATTCTCAGGCGAGATCGGCACGCCCTGCTCGCCGAGCCTGTCGATTTCGGCAACCAGCGCATGCGGGTCGATAACGACGCCGTTGCCGATAACGGCGAGCTTGCCCTGGCGCACGACGCCCGAAGGCAGAAGCGAGAGCTTGTAGCTCACACCGTCGATTACGAGCGTGTGGCCGGCATTGTGCCCGCCCTGGAAGCGGACGACGACATCGGCGCGCTCGGACAGCCAGTCCACGATCTTTCCCTTGCCCTCATCGCCCCATTGCGAGCCGACAACCACGACATTCGTCATGTGTTTCCTCAAATTGTTGGACCGCAACCGGTCGCAAGTGCACCAAACCGGCGCATCTATAACGCAAGTTCAACGCAAGTAAAATCGCTGCCGGGCGATTTCGAAGGCAGCCGGCGCATGACGGCGGAGAACTTGTAAATCACGTTGACTTTTAACGGCTTTTGCGAAAAAGCTGCGATCTCTCTTTTCTCCTGTTCGGACAGGCCATGGCGGTCAAAGCCTATATTCTGCTGGTCATCACGACGCTTGGCTGGGGCGGTAACGCCGTTGCCGGCAAGTTTGCCGCGGGTCATATCAGCCCGGCGCTGCTGACGAGCGGACGATGGCTGCTCGCCTTGCTGCTCCTGCTGCCGTTCGCATTGCCGCATCTCAGGCGCGAATGGCCGGTCATTCGCGCGCATTTCCTGTTTCTGCTCGCTATGGGAACGGTCGGCTTCGCTCTGTTCAACAATTTCTATTATCTGGCGCTCAACTATACCAGCGCGATCAACGGAGCCATCGAACAGGCGGCAATGCCGCTTCTGGTGTTTGCGGCAAATTTCCTGCTCTTTGGCCAAAGGGTCAGCTACAGCCAGATCGCCGGCTTCTTCATCTCGCTGACCGGTGTCGCGCTGGTTGTCACCAACGGCAACCTGCCCGGCCTTTTGAGGCTGGACGTCGGTTACGGCGATGCGCTGCTGATCCTGTCCATTTCGTTCTACGGCGCATACACGGTTGCCTTGCGCTGGATGCCGAAGCTGCACTGGAGCAGCGCGATGACCGCGCTCGCGCTGGGCGCTCTCATCGGCGGAGCGCCCTTTACCGCATATGAGGCGTGGTCCGGAAACCTCATCCCGCCCGATACGCGCGGATGGCTGGTCATCGCATTCGCCGCGATCTTTCCGTCTATCATATCGCAGGCATGTTTTATCGGCGGCGTGGCGTTGATCGGCGCCAACCGGGCCGGTCTGTTCATCAATCTCGTCCCGATCTTCGGAACCCTGTTCGCCGTTGTTCTTCTCGGCGAGCAGCTCCGGACGTTCCATCTGATCGCGATGGGTCTTGTGCTCGGCGGCATAGCGCTCGCCGAGCGCAAGCCCGGTCGCGTTCAGGTCTGAGCCGACGGTTGCGCGCCTTACGCCACGTCGAACACCAGCGGTTTGGCCGAAGCGATTTCCTTGTGGCTTCGCACCAGATCGAGAACTTTTTCGTCGACGGGCGCATCGACGTAAAGGAGCGCGATGGCGTCGCCACCCGGCCTGTTGCGGCCAAGGGAAAAGTTCGCGATGTTGACGCCGGCCGTGCCGAAGACCGTGCCCAGAAGACCGATGATGCCCGGCGCGTCCGCATTGGTAGTGTAGACCATATTGGCGCCCACCTCCGCGTCCAGATTGATGCCCTTGATCTGGATGAATCGCGGCTTTCCGTCGGAGAAGCACGTGCCGGCGATCGACCGCGTCTTGTTGGCGGTCTTGACCGTCAGCTTGATGTAACCGTCGAACACACCGGACTTGTCGCGACGCGCCTCGGACAGGATGATGCCGCGCTCCTTGACCATGACCGGCGCCGAAACCATGTTCACATCCGCCACCTGCGGACGGATCAGTCCGGCAAGCACCGCACTCGTCAGCGCATTGGTGTTCATCTGCGCGGTCGAGCCGTCGTAAAGAATCTCGACCTCCTTGATGGCGCTTTCGGTCACCTGTCCGACAAACGCACCGAGCACCTCGGCCAGCTTCACGAAGGGCCGCAGGCGCGGCGCTTCCTCGGCGCTGATCGACGGCATGTTGATCGCATTGGCCACCGCGCCCTTGATCAGATAATCGGACATCTGCTCGGCAACCTGAACGGCCACATTCTCCTGCGCCTCGCTCGTGGAGGCGCCGAGATGCGGCGTGCAGACGACATTGGGAAGCCCGAAGAGCGGGCTGTTGGTGGCAGGCTCCTGCTCGAAGACATCGAATCCGGCGCCGGCGACCTTGCCCGACTTGATGGCCTCGGCAAGATCCGCTTCGACCACAAGCCCGCCGCGCGCGCAATTGATGATGCGCACACCGTTCTTCATTTTCGAGATCGCTTCGGCGTCGATGATGTTGCGCGTCTTGTCGGTAAGAGGAACATGCAGGGTGATGAAGTCGGACCGCGCGAGAAGTTCGTCCAGTTCGACCTTTTCGACACCCAGTTCCTGCGCCCGTTCCTCCGAAAGAAAAGGATCGAATGCGATCGCCCGCATCTTCAGGCCGATCCCGCGGGTGGCTGCCACCGAACCGATATTGCCGCAGCCGATCACCCCCAATGTCTTGCCGGTGATCTCGACACCCATGAAACGGGATTTTTCCCATTTGCCGGCCTGGGTAGACGCATCGGCGGACGGTATCTGACGGGCGACGGCCATCAGCATGGCAATCGCGTGCTCGGCCGTGGTGATGGAGTTTCCGAACGGCGTATTCATCACGATGATACCGCGGCGCGAGGCCGCCGGTATCTCGACATTGTCGACACCGATGCCGGCGCGGCCGACGACCTTGAGCCGGCTCGCGGCGTCGATCAGCTTGGACGTTACTTTGGTCGCGGAACGGATGGCGAGACCGTCATACCGATCAATGATCTCAAGCATCTTGTCCTTGTCCTTGCCGACATCCGGCAGGAAATCGACGTCGATGCCGCGATCCTTGAAGATCTGGACGGCGGTCTCGGAAAGCTTGTCGGAAACAAGTACGCGCGGTGCCATTATGGCCTCCCTTTAGTCGCGATGGATGATGTGAAAGCGGGCCGTATGAAACCGGCGGTTCGAAAACTCAGTCAGGCAGCTGACTCGATTGCGGAAATCTGCACGCCAAAGGCCCAGTCGAGCCACGGCATCAACGCCTCGAGATCGGATTTCTCGACCGTACCGCCGGTCCAGATACGAAGGCCGGCGGGCGCGTCACGATACGCTCCGACATCAAAGGCCACGCCTTCCTTCTCAAGCAGCGTTGCCAGGCCTTTCGCAAAGGCGGCCTGTGCATCCGGAGCCAGAGCGGCCACCCGTGGATCGACGATCTTCAGACACACGGACGTGTTCGAACGGGTCGCCGGTTCCACGGCCAGATAGTCGATCCAGCCGGATCGACGGACGAAGGCGTCGATGACGGCGGCGTTTTCATCCGCCCTGCTTATGAGCTGCGGCAGGCCTCCGACCTGCCGCGCCCAGGCGAGCGCATCCAGATAGTCCTCGACGCACAGCATGGAGGGCGTATTGATCGTTGCGCCTTCAAAAATGCCCTCGATCAGCTTGCCGCCTTTGGTCATGCGGAAAATCTTGGGAAGCGGCCAGGGCGGCGTATAGGTTTCAAGGCGCTCGACCGCCCGGGGGCTGAGGATCAGCACGCCATGCGCCGCTTCCCCGCCGAGTACCTTTTGCCAGGAAAAGGTGACGACATCGAGTTTTTCGAAGGGAAGATCCTGCGCGAATGCCGCCGATGTGGCATCGCAGATCGTCAGCCCCTGCCGGTCGCTCGCAATGAAATCGCCGTTTGGAACGCGCACGCCCGACGTCGTGCCGTTCCAGGTGAAAACCACGTCGCGATCGAAATCGATCTGCCCGAGGTCCGGCAGCACGCCGTAATCGGCCTCAAGCACCTCGGCATCCGCCAGCTTGAGCTGTTTGACGACATCGCTGACCCAGCCGAAGCCAAAGGACTCCCAGGCAAGCATCTGCACGCCGCGTGCGCCGAGCATCGACCACAGCGCCATCTCCACGGCGCCGGTATCCGATGCGGGAACGATCCCGATGCGATAGTCGGCGGGAATGCCGAGTATCTCGCGGGTCTCGTCGATCGCGTGCTTGAGTTTACCTTTGCCAACCCTCGCCCGGTGGGAGCGGCCGAGGGCGGCATCGCTCAGCGCCTCGGGCGTCCAGCCAGGACGTTTTGTGCAGGGTCCGGATGAAAAACGGGAATTGGCCGGACGCACGTCCGGCTTTGCATTCTCGGTCATTTGCTATCCTTCCAGATAGTTGCCCCTCGTTGGGGAGGAGTGTCCCACCCCGGCAATTAGCGAAACCCCCGGAAAAGCGCAAGAAAAATAACAACGAACCTGTGACTTCGCGCAGCAACTTGCAGAACGAAGCGGGAACTGTGTCAAAGGATTGGCACAAAACTGACACAGCGTATTCTCCGTCTGTTCCGCGCATATCGGAGGCCGCTCGATGGTTTGCAGATAACTGCGGCAACCGAAAACGGGCCTTCATACCTCTGCTTCGCGACGAATTCGGTCTCACGCCAATTGAGGCGATAGAGGCAGCGCAATTGGCGCGGTCCATGGAGGGCAACAGCCATGGGTAAGGTAACAACGCTGAACTATTTCGGTGCGCTGCCTGGGCGAGCCAGTCACGACAGGCGGCTAACCGCCCTGCACTTCCGTGTGCTGCTGGTCATCGCCGGCCACGACCGCATGGGCCGCAATGGGCAATGCTGCTGGGCCGGTCGAAAGAAACTCGCCGCCCGCGTCGGCTGCGACCCAAGCAGCCTCAGTAGCGCCATATCCGACCTTGTGGGCATGGAATACCTGCAGGAAGAACGTCACGAAAACGACGGTCGGAAAAAGGGCTTCCGGGTGATCTACAGGGCTGAGGAAGACGCCCCTGGGATCGGGATCGAGCTTCAAAAAAATAGGTTCCCGGATGAGAACCTATCGGATGAAAATAGGTTGGCAGATGAGAACCTATCTACCGGAGATAGGTTCCCGGATCGCAACCTATCTCGCAATGATGAGCAGACGAATACTCAACAAAAACAATGCGTTGAGAAGTCTGATCACAAACCTAATATATTACGTAGAAACAAAATATATAAATCAGAAGATTCAACATATCGATCTGAAGATCAAAAATATCATCTGCAGAAGCATCGTCGGGAAGCAGGGAGAAAGCTGTACGGCCCAAACACCCACGCAACCATCGTGCAAGCCTTGGGGCCTGATGGCTGGGGAATACTGACGAGCTTGCCGCCACCGATGTTGGAATATCTTGAACAGCGCGTGACAGATGGAACGCTGAACGGTGAAGACCTGATGATTGCCCGTCGTGAAGCGAGGGAGGCAGCCCATGGCTAAGTGGCCTTACAACACGGCGCGATGGCAGCGGCTGCGAAAAGCCAAGCTATCCGTGGAGCCGCTGTGCCAGGCGTGCAAAGCGCGAGGCAAACTCACATCCGCAGATACCGTCGACCATGTGAAGCCCATCAACGACGGCGGCGATGCGTTCCCATCATTCGACGGGTTGATGTCGATGTGCTCGCGCTGCCACAACGAGAAGACGGCAGCGAACGACCGGCAGAATTCAAAGCCGTTCGCACGGCGCATCAAGGGCTTCGACGCCGATGGCAACCCAGTCGATCCGGGCGATGATTGGCATGGTGGGGGTGCATCAAATCACGAAAAATAGCGGGCGTGGGGACCGACTGGGGAATAGGGAAAATACTTAGTTACGGATGCTAGATATGGGAAAAACCTTTATAAAAGAGGATGTTATCAGATGCCCTTGCGTGGGATAGGCGCAAAGCCACTTTCAGAGCGCGGCAAGCTGGACGAACGGGCCGTCAAGCCGTGGGAAGCCGAGGGGCTGAGCCGGGCGGATCGGGTGATTGCGTTCTGTGAGGATCTACCGATCACAGCGGGTAAGCTCGCCGGCACTCAAATGCAACTGCGCGCCTGGCAGCGCGAATTCATTGCGGCCGTCTACGCCGAGAACGGTGAAGGCTTCCGGCCCGTCCGCACGGCGGTGCTTTCCATGGCCCGCAAAAACGGCAAGACGCAACTGGCCGCGGCGCTGGCGCTGTGCCACCTTCTCGGCCTGGAGGCCGAACCGCGCGGCGAGGTCTATTCCTGCGCCCTCACCCGCGACCAGGCCGCAAAGCTCTACGCCGAAATGGTGGCGATCCTCAACGCGCATCCCGAACTCGACGACCGCTGCAACGTGATCCGCTTCCGGAAGGAAATAGAGGTTCTTTCCGGTGACGGTGCCGGCTCGCTCTATTCGGCGCTGTCGGCCGACGCCGGCTCCAAGATGGGCCTTTCCCCGTCCTTCACCGTCTACGATGAACTCGGCAGTGCGCCGAACCGCGACCTGTTCGACGCCATGGACACGGCCAGCGGCGCGCGCGACAACCCGATGATGATGGTGATCTCGACACAGGCTGCCGCCGACCATGCCGTCATGTCGGAACTGATCGACTACGGCATGAAGGTCCAAGACGGCGAAATCGTCGATCCGTCATTTCACCTGACGCTCTACGCCTCGCCGCAGGACGCCGACCCGTGGAATCCGGAAACCTGGGCGCTCGCCAATCCGGCGATAGGTGATTTCCGTTCGCTGCAGGACGTGGAGCGGCAGGCCGCGCAGGCCCAGATTGTCCCGTCCAAGGAATCGGCCTTCCGAAACCTGATCCTCAACCAGCGTGTGTCTGCGGTGTCGCGCTTCATCCACAAGGCGGAATGGGACGCCTGCGGCGGGTCTGCAGATTTGCAGACCCTCGCCGGCCGCGAATGCTATGGCGGGCTTGATCTCGGCGCGACACGCGACCTGACGGCCTTTGTGATGGTGTTCCCGGGCGATGACGGCCATGTGGACGTGCTGCCGTATTTCTTCATGCCGGAAACCAACATCAAGGAACGCTCAAACGAGGACCGCGTGCCCTATGACCTATGGGCGCAACAAGGCCATATCACGCTGATACCGGGCGCAACGATCGATCCAGGCTATGTCGCCAATGTGATCGGCAATGCGGCGATGACATACGATCTCAAGGCGCTGGCCTATGACCGATGGCGCATAGAGGATCTGAAACGCGAGCTGGGCCTTTTGGGCACGCATCTGCCGCTTGTGCCGCATGGACAGGGCTTCAAGGACATGTCGCCGGCGGTCGATGTGCTGGAGCGTCACGTCGCCGAGCGCATCCTGCGCCATGGCGGCAACCCGGTGATGAACATGTGCGCCGCCAACGCGGTCATCACGCGCGATCCGGCCGGCGGGCGCAAGCTGGACAAGGGAAAGGCCACGGGGCGCATCGACGGGCTTGTGGCGCTGGCCATGGCGCTGTCCGTGGCGCAAAGGCATGAGCCGGAGGCGATTCCGGCGTGTCTTGCAGAGCTCGTGAATTGACCAACAAAAAACCCCGCTAAGCTTGGTATCGCATTGGCGGGGCTTGCCTCATTGAGGTCTTGAGATTCAACGACTTTCGCCGCGAATAATCAACCACAATATGTGTATTTTCTTACAAAATGTCAAGTTAAATCCCCAGTCCAGCTCGGATTGCCGCCTTGATCAACTCAAATTCCTCTATAGGTATTTTGCGCTGCATATACCGGCGTCTTCCATCAACACTACGTCCAGCTCGAAAGAGGTCCAGCCTCGACAAGCCAACCGTGGCCACCATGTCGCACTTTGCCCACATCGTTTGCGCATCGAAGGGCGCTGGCAGTGGTTTCGCAAGTTGCAACTCGACAACATAGGCAAGGTCTCTTGTCGGAGCTGTGGTGGATAACGGGACAACTGCACAAAGCCCATCTCTATAGGGAAGACGGGGTGAGACAACTATCGCGGGGCGTCTTTTGACCATTTCAGGCGTTCTAAATCCGCCTTGGGAATAGTCGCAGAGTAGAATTGTCCTTGGGGCAGGTGCGTATTTTAGTGGCATGAATTGGAATCAGTATCTCGATATCACTTTACACAAATTTGGCCGCCAATCCGCCGTTCAATTCTTCCAGTCCTGCTTAAATTCCTGATCAAACCAATCAATCATATCGCGCATCGGATCGGTGCTTGATTTGAAGTTCAGATACTGCGGGTGATTTAGTTCCATCCATCGATGGAAATCGTAGAAATTTGGGTCCACCGATCCGTCCGTTGGGATTTTATTTTCTCGTGCCCATACCCCGCAATAATATCGGATCATGCGTTCGCTTTCGGCCTTTTTCATTGCAACCTCCAAATGTTCTTTGTCGAAGGAATTACAACATGATTCTTGTTGGATATCCGCATCACACCTGGTGATGGAGGACTGAGCACCAGCTCCAATAAGCACACATACGGTTGTACTGTTCACGACACTAACATGCTCTTTGGAAGCCTCATATTGTGCGCTAGGATCAACCGGCTCAATCATCTTCCGACCTTTTTGCTATCCTCACACCCGCGCCACCGCCGTTTTCAGGAATGAATTCTACACCGGCGTTTGATAGCGCGAGTGCGATTGAATCAACAGTGCGCTCCCTCAGCTCTTCCCCTGCTTCAAACTTGACAATAGTGCTTGGGGAAACTTTGGCCAATGACGCCAGCTCTCTGACACCTATCCCCAGTCCGGCTCGGGCCATTCTGCATTGTGATGCTGCTAAAACTGTCACAGTGTTACATTTTCCAATTGACGTTATTATAAACACCGTGCCATAAGTGGCACAGTGTTACATTAATTACCACAGGAGCAACGCGATGGGCACCCCATTTCGCGAACGGGACAGCTTTGTCCAATTGACACCGGAACTGCGGGCGCGGCTGGAACGGACACTCGACAGCCTGGTCGAATTGCTCGACGCGCTCGACGGTGATGCGGATGAGGAATTCGACCTGGGCTGGAGCGCTACTATGGCGACCGGTGAACTTGATTCGCAATTTCCCGACCGCGAAAGGGAGGAGCACGGCGCATGAAAAACCGTCCCGCTGCGGGACGGTTTTCACGTCAGTAATCGCATTCTCAAATAAAATCAAAGGCTTCCACCGGGACAAACGTGAAGCACCTGTTTTCACCGAAGGTTTCCCGCTTGATCATTGACATTTATGCTCATCAGAGTATCTTTTTTTTGCAAAGATACTCATCAGGGCAAGAACATGAACGAGCTTAAAGAACGAAAGATTCGATTCTCCGATGCGGCTTTTGCAATCGGCGTGACAAACAAAGCTCTCAGGAACTGGCTTCAAAGGAATCCAATGAAGCTTGTTTCCGACTATGAAGGCCCCGGCTGGACGGAATTTACACTCGCCGACATAGCTGTGCTGGCGGTGACCGAGCGCATTGTGAAGTTCGGGTTTCAGGTCAGCTTTGCAAATGCACTCGCGTATGACGCGATCTTCAAACATGCCGGGTTGATGCTTGCCCAGGCGGACATGGCTTCCGACACCTTTGCTTCGGTTCTCGAGCTTTGGGAAATTGAAATCTGGTACAACGGTATCGGCAACTCAGAACACAGGATACGCAACAATGTGAAGCCGGCAAGCAGACCGGCTGACACCTATCTTGCGCTTAATATCGGCAAGGTGGTCGCTACCGCCTTCAAGCGCCTCAAGACCGACGACATCGACGACGAAACGGTCCTCTACAATGGCCTACTAAAACTGCGCCACACCATCGCATCGATGACCGAGGATATACGCTCGGATAGCGATGACACCTGAACTACAGGATTTGGCGGATACCGCCGATATCGCCCCCGTGGGCATAACCCGGATTGAACGTCGTGAGACAGTCCAGTCCCTTAGATGGAGCCTAAAATGAACCTGCAGACACTGAAAGAAAAACGCGCCGCGAAGATCGGTGAAATGACCGCCCTCAACGACAAGGCGAAGGCTGAAAACCGCGACTTCAACGACGACGAGAAAAAGCAGTGGGACACGCTCGACGGCGAGCGGCGCTCGCTGGCTGATCAGATCGATCGGCAGACGACGCTCGATGCTTTTGAGCGCGAGATTGAAGCCGGCGAAACCGTCAGCGGCGGCGAGCAACGCGGCCTGACGGAAGGCTTCTCAGTCGCCAAGGCGGTGACAGAGGCGCTTTCGGGCAAGCTGACCGGGCGCGAGGCCGAATATGCGCAGGAGCGCCGGCAGCAAGGCGAAGAACGGGCGGGGGCCGGCATTCTCGTGCCGGTGCCGACACAGGCCATTCTCGGCGAGGAAAGCCGCGTCCTCAAAACGACGACGCCGGGGGCCGGCCCCGGTTCCAATCTCATCGCCACCGATCTCGCAGCCATGACCGACCGCCGTCGCGCGGCACTCAAGATCGAGAGTATGGGCGCTGTCGTGTTGCGCAACCTGACGGGCAATCTCGACCTGCCACGCCTGAAATCCAGCGGTTCGGCGGGCTGGGTTGCTGAACACACGAACGCGACCCGTTCCGACGCCAGCTTCGAGAAGACCAGCATGGGACCGAAGACGGTGACGGGCGAGTATGAGGTCAGCCGGCGCATGTTGCTGCAAAGCAATACGGCGCTTGAGACGATCCTGCGGGCCGATCTGTCCTACCTGCTGTCGCAGGCGCTGGATTCCGCCGCCATTCGCGGCGGCGGGACCAATGAACCGACCGGCATTCTTGCCAATACCGCCGTGGCGTCCATCACCGGAGGGCCTTTCGATTCTGATATCACTGCCGATCTGATCGCCGCGTTGGAAACCGATAACGTCACCGGGACCACTGGCTTTCTGACAAACCCGGCTGTTATGAACGCGGCCCGCAAGAAGAAGGACACCGATGGCCGCGTGATCTCGCAAGCGGAGTTGTTCCACAATGAGCGCGTTGAAAGCTCCACCCAGGTACCCGGCGATCTCGGCGTTGCCAATGACAAGAACGCACTGATCTATGGCGAATGGGCATCGCTCTATCTCGGTTATTGGAGCGGCATTGACCTGCTTGTGAACCCCTATCACAGCGACGTTGCTTCCAAGGGCGGCGTGCTGCTTCACGCGTTCCTGGACTGCGATGTTGTGGTGCGTCATGCGGAAGGCTTCCGCTATACGGAGATCGATTGATGGTCACGCTTGCTGATGCAAAGGCGTATTGCCGTGTCGATTTCGACGATGATGACGTCCAGCTGGGGCAGATGATTTTGGCTGCACAAAAGCATCTGTCCGATATCGGTGTCGACATGACGCAGGATCCGATGCCGGAAGCTGTTGACCAAGCGGTGCTCATGCTTGTCGGGCATTTCTACGACAATCGAAATGCCATGACGGACGAGCGTTTGCAGATGGTTGACATCGGCGTCGACAGGCTCATCGCATCCCACCGGGGGTTTTGCTTATGACGGGCATGATCGAACATCGGGCATCGCCGTCCGAGATACGCGCCAGCGGGCGGCGGCTGGAAGGTTACGCCGCCGTTTTCGGCGTTGAGGCACGCATCGGTGACACGTTTACCGAGTCGATTGCCCCAGGCGCGTTTGCCGGTTCCTTGCGCGCCGGCAATGACGTTCTCGCCCTGGTCGACCATGACCCGTCGCGCGTGCTGGCGCGTACCCGTTCCGGCACGCTTCGGCTTTCCGAAGACAGCCGGGGGCTGGCCTTTGACCTCGACGTGCCCGACACGCAGGCCGGGCGCGACGTGCTGGCGCTCGCGGCGCGCGGCGATATCGGAGGCATGTCCTTCGGCTTTACGGCAATGGACGAACACCGCGACGGCGATCATCGCGAGTTGCGGGCGGTCGATCTTCGCGAAATCAGCGTGGTCCTGGCTTTCCCGGCCTATGACGGCACAAGCGTGGATGCGCGGTCTTTGCGGGCGGCTTCGCCATTCCGAGCCTTCGCAGACCGCGCCTTGCAGTTGATGGAGGGCGGGCAATGAGTTTCTTCAGCCGCCTTTTGGGCCGCGAAACGCGTGCAGAGACGATAACGGCGTCCGACCCCTATCTTGCCGAATTCTTTGGCCAGCGCGGCGGGCTTCTCGGGCATGTGGATGCGGCACGGGCAAGCGGGCTGGCTGTGGCGCATGGATGCGTTAGCGTGATCTCGCAGACATTGGCGAGCGTGCCGCTGCCGCTCTATCGCCGTGCCGATAATGGCGGGCGCGAGAAGGCTTCCGACCATCCGCTTTATGCGGTTCTGCATGACATGGCGAACGACGCGCAAACGGCTTTCGAGGCGCGTGAACTCCTGACCGCTTCATTGCTGATCTATGGCAATGCCTATGCCCGGCTGGAATGGAGCGGGCGGGGGCAGGTGACGGCGATGTACCCGCTTGACCCCGGAACTGTCGGCGTCGAGCGTCTGCGCAGCGGCCGGCTGCGCTATCGCGTCACCGATCAGCGCGGAACCGTCACCGTGCATACGCAGGATGAAATCCTGCATCTGCGTTATCGTCTGGCGCGGGACGGCGTGATGGGCCTGTCGCCGGTGCAGCTTGCCCGCGAGACATTCAATCTTGGCCTGACGCAACAGGAAACGGCCGGCAAGCAGGCGGCAAAGAGTTTCCGACCGGAGGGTGCCGTGGTGTTCCCGCAGGCGCTGGGACCGGGCGCGAAAGAGGGCGCACTCGCGGCACTTGCGAACAAGATCGAAAGCAGTTCAGCAACGTCCGGCGTGCTTGTTCTCGACGGCGGGGCGGACTGGCGCTCGTTCGCCTTTTCGTCCAAGGACGCTGAGTTTCTGGAAAGCCGCAAACTGACCAATCTCGACGTGTGCCGCGTGTGGAATGTGCCGCCTACCGTTGTCGGTATCACCGACAATGCGACCTATTCCAACACCGATCAGGAAAGCCGGGCGCTTGTTGTCCGTTGTCTGGCGCCCATGGCCCGGCGCATAGAGCAGGCCATGAATGCCGCCCTGTTGCCGGGCGAGAGCCGCAAGCGGCTGTTTATCGAACATGACATGGCCGGGCTCATGCGCGGCGATCTGAAAGCCCGTTATGAGGCGTACCGGATCGGCCGGGAATGGGGCTGGCTCTCACCCGACGAAATCCGCGGCTGGGAGAACCTGCCGAAGATCGAGGGCGGCGGCGAATATCTTTCGCCGCTGAATATGACCCAGCTCGGCGAGCGCGAAAAGGAAGGCGAGGATTGAGCATGGCCGATCTTCTGCCCGTTCATACAACGCCGGAGGAGCTTGCCATGCACCTAGGCGTGCCGGAGCGCACCGTGCGGGAGATCGCCCGCAATATCGGTGCTTGCTCGATGTTCGGACGCAAGATGATACTGACGGAAATCCATGTGCGCGAGATTATGGAGGCGACACGGCCATGCCACTCAAAATCCACAAGCGCGGCAAAGTCTGGCACTACCGGGGCACCGTTGCCGGACGGCGATTACGAGGCTCTACGCAGACTGCGGACAAGGCAACCGCACAGCGGATCGCAGCCGAAAAGGAAAAAGCAGCCTGGACACGTCATCTCGATGGACCGGCCGCGTCCCTGACTTTCGCCCAGGCAGCGACGGCGTACCGCTTTGCCGAAAAGCCGACCCGGTTTCTTGAGCGCATAGAGGACAATTGGCGCGACACACCGGTTAGGGAAATCACTGCCGGCGCAATCCGGCAATCGGCAATAAGGCTCTATCCGAACGGCGGGCCGGCCACGCGCAACCGGCAGGTGATCGTGCCGACACAGGCAATCATCAACCACGCGGCTGAACTCGGGTGGTGCACGCCGATCAAGGTCAAACGCTTCACCGTCGTGGCGAAAAGCAAGGATCCAGTTACTCGCGAATGGGCGGAGGCGTTTGCCGCAAACGCATCCCCTCACCTTGGCGCGCTTTGCCTTTTCATGTTCGGGACCGGAGCGCGAATCTCTGAGGCGTTAGCCGTGATCTGGGCAGATATCGATCTGGCCGCAGCAACGGTCCTGATCCGACAAACCAAGATCAATGACGAGCGCATCGCCCATCTGCCGCCGCGACTGGTCGCCGCCATCGCAAACATCCCTTCGAACCGGCAACCGCAGGAAACTGTTTTCCGATACGTGTCGAGGGACAGCGCGCGGCCTGTCTGGAACAAGGCGATCGAGCGGGCCGGTATCAAGAAACTATCGTTCCATTGCTGCCGGCACGGCTTCGCGACGACGATGCTGCACAGCGGCGTCGATGTCGTCACGGTAGCCAAAATGGGCGGCTGGAAGGACGTCGCCCAGGTGGTCCGGACCTACGGCCACGCCATGACCGACAGGACCGTCACAAACGCGATTTTTGACACAAATCTGGCACAGTCGGCAGAAGCCGATCCAGTAAGTGATTGGAAAGAAAGGAAGAAACGGTGAAACATATGAACCCCTCGTTGGGGAGGAGTGTCCCACTGGCGGGGATAGCCAAAAGACAGGCCGAGCGCAAGCCTGAAATCGGATGCCGTTGTCGCAGACCCTGAACGCCGCGCCACGGCGCTTGAATACGAAATCGCCGCCTTGACCCCAAACGCACCCGGCTATCTAATCATTTCAGGCTGAACAAAGTCGATTGGACTTCTCCATGAGGATGTATTTCGCACGGGCGCTTGTGACCCTGATCTTGCCACTGATCGCAACGGCTGCACTTGCACAAACAACAGGTTATACGACGGCGACAGTCCATATGCGGGCCGGTCCTAGCACGAATTATCCGGTGGTCGCGACTCTGCCCCAGGACACGACCATTGAAGTCTATGGCTGCCAGTCGGGCTATGACTGGTGCGACATCTCATGGAATGCGGCGCGGGGCTGGATTTCCTCGTCATATATTCTGACGGTCAACAACGGCCGGCGGGTTGTTCTCACACCGAATGTCGCCATTGCGATCGGTATCGGCATCGTGGTCTTCAACCAGGCCTATTGGCACGCACACTATCAGAACTATCCCTGGTATCCGTACTGGAACCGATACTATCACCCCTACGCACCTTATGGGCCGTACCGCCCCTATCATCCGTACCACCCCTATGGTCCGTATGGTCCCTACTACCATCCTTATCATCCGTATCACCCGTACCATCCCTATGGGCCCTACGGCCCGCTCTACGCTCCGCACCATGGTGCGTGGCATCGGCGCTAAGCAAGGTGGACGCAAGGCGGTGGTTTGCTGTCTTGCACGGGACCATGGACGAAACAAGAAGGCGGGTCCTCAGGCCCGCCCGCCAATTCATGATTTTGGGCTGGCCTACCAGAGGGCGTAGCGCAGCGAGGTCGTAATCGCGTGCGTATCGTATCCGTTATCGGTGCCCTGAACACCCGTGGCGCCCCTCCCGGCCGACCTGCTGCCGAAACCAAAGGCATCTCCGCCATCGACGCTGGTATATCTGTAACCCACGTCGACTTTCAGATTGCGCATGAACTCGTAGGACACACCGGCCATCAGCGCGTAGGTAAAGCGCCAGTCGGCCTCGCCCTCGCGGGAGACCGCAACCGGCGTTGTCAAAAAACAGGTAGCGGTGCCGTTGACACAGGTTTCCGAGGCATCGAACGTACCGTAATCCACCAGCGTCATGCCGGCGCCGGCACCGACATAGGGCGTGAAGCCGGCATAGGTGCCGAGATCGACATAACCGTTCGCCATCAGGCCATAGGAGGAGAACCCGGCCGAGCCGACGACGTCACAGCCCGTACCGGCCACGATGATGGTCGAACAGGAAACCGTGGTCGAGGAAAAGGATCCGTCAAGATCCCCATGCTGATAGTTCAGCATGCCCTCGGCCCGCAGCCAGTCGGTGAGCTGGTAACCGAAGCCAATGCCACCGCCCCAATTCGCGTCGAATGACGAGGTGGTGAAGTTGCGTGTCGTATAGCTTGTGCCGTCATAGGTGCGGAACGTATCGCCGGAGCCGTCGGTGGAAAAAGCGTAGCTGATGTCGCCGCGCAGATACCAGCCATTGCCGACTTCAACCGAAACGGTTCTGGGCAGTTCGGGCGCGTAGATTATGTTGTCCAGGTCGGCCGAGATGGCGGCGCTTGAACTTCCAAGCAGAAGCGCGGCAATCAGTGAGCGGGACATGAAACTCTTCATCATTAAACCAGTTCCTCTGCCTGTCTCGGGGTGAGAAAGCACCCGACGCAAATTCCATGGGCCGACTATCGGCCAAACTGGTTAAGTTGCGGTTAAGCATGTTTGTTCACCACGTTTGTTTACCGGCCGTTATCCAGGCGCGGGGAAGGCCTGCGCCGCACAAACGCAAACCGCCCGGCCAGCCGGGCGGTTCGAAGATGGTGTATTGTAGGGCCTTACTTGTAGACCGGCGGAACATGCGGCGGCACGTAAGGCGGCTCGCAGTCACGGCCGGGGTAATAACGCAGGCCGAGATTGACCGACTGGACGTGTATGCCGTGATCATTGCCGGGACCGGTCGAGTTTGCATATCCAAACATCGCACCCTCACCGATCTGGCGATAACGGTAGGATGCCTCGCCAGCGAAATCGCAGCGGAAGTAGTATGACGCACCGGCTTCAACCTGCCAGGCAAAGCGCCATGAGTTCTCCCCTCCATGCGTGATCGTCTCACAGTTCGTCAGATTGCCAACTTCACACGCCACGTTCGTCAGCGTGTCCCAGTTGACATAGCTGCCGCCAATACCACCGCCGACAAACGGAACGATATGACCCCAAGCAGAATAATGCTCCCAAAAATCAAGATCGACATAAAGGCTGGCCATGAGCGTATAGGCGTTCCAGCTCGTTGTGTCCGTGGAAACACAATCTACGAGCACGGGTCCGGGCGGTATTCCGACACCACATTCGCCAACCGTAGAACCATTAAAGTCTGAATCAAAAATATAGTCGAACATAAGCTCGGTTCTAAGATAACGGTTAACCTGAAAACCAGCACCAACGCCGGCAAACCAGGAATCGTCCAGTTCACCCGTGAGCTGATTGGTCCCTTCCGTCACCGCATAAGTGGCATCGCGAAAGTCGTTCCACTGATAACCGATCTGACCTTTGACATAAAATCCTTCCCACGGATCGTGCGATCCGCGCATTTCGCCGTAATGAACCGGTTGCGGTTCCGCCGCGGGCACGACGACCGGCGTGTCGGCCGCGAAAACCGGTGTGACGGCAAGTGCCGTTGTGGCTGCTAACAGGAATACTCTCATCGTTACTTCTCCAGGCCCACCAAACCGGCCGGACCCCCTAGCCCGTACCGTGGCGAAATTTCTGTTACACACCCGCAGTGTCGCTCAAAAAGGTTAAGAGCCTGTTATCTATGTCCATTTACCGAAGAAACGGAAATTATCGAGTATTTTCAGTACGTAAACCCGTTCCGGATCGTCACGCATCATGAAAGGGGAGCGGCATTCGCGCGTCGTAAACCACAATACCATGGCTCGCGCGAACAGTTGATCGCGCTGCAACCCATCGTATTTTCGACAGATATGGTGATGAACGGCCAGTGACCGCGCTGACCGCGGATCGGGACCGTCAGGCGGCGCTGCGCACCTCGGAGATAATGCTGACGAGTTCGTCGACGATGCGCTCGACCTTGTCCTGATCGTCGCCTTCCGCCATGACGCGGATCAACGGCTCGGTGCCCGACGGGCGGATCACAAGCCGACCGCTCGAACCGAGTTCGTCCTCGGCGGCGGTCACCGCTTCCTTGACATGCTTGTCCTCAAGCGGCTTGCCGCCCGATATGCGCACATTCTTCAGCACCTGGGGCACCGGCTCGAACCGGCGACACACCTCGCTGACCGGCCGGTCCATGCGCTTCACGCAGGCGAGAATCTGCAATGCGGCGACAAGCCCGTCACCGGTGGTCGCAAAATCCGACATCACGATATGCCCGGACTGCTCGCCGCCGACATTAAAGCCGTTGGCACGCATGTGCTCGACCACATAACGGTCACCGACCTTTGTGCGGGCAAGCATCAGGTCCCTCTCGCCGAGAAACCGTTCGAGACCGAGATTGGACATGACGGTCGCGACGATACCCGCGCCTGCAAGCCGCCCGTCTCCGGCCCAGGATTCGGCAATTACAGCCATCAGCTGATCGCCATCGACGACGGTCCCCTTCTCGTCGACGATCAGCACACGGTCCGCGTCGCCGTCCAGCGCAATTCCGATATCGGCGCGCACTTCGTGGACCTTTTTCGCCAGCGCGACCGGATGCGTGGAGCCGCAGTCCAGGTTGATGTTGCGGCCGTTCGGCTCATTGCCGAAGGTGACGACCTCCGCGCCAAGCTCCCACAGCGCCGCCGGCGCGACCTTGTAGGCGGCCCCGTTGGCGCAGTCGATCGCAACACGCAGCCCGCTCAGGGAAACGTTGCGCGGCAGGGTGCGTTTGGCAAACTCGATATAACGGTCGTGCACGCCGTCAATACGCTTGGCGCGGCCGATATTTTCGGAACCGGCGAGCAATTTGTCCATATCCGCATCGACAAGACGCTCGATCTGCAATTCCAGTTCATCGGACAGTTTGTAACCGTCGGGGCCGAACAGCTTGATGCCGTTGTCCTCGAACGGGTTGTGGGAAGCGGAGATCATCACGCCGATATCGGAGCGGAGCGAACGGGTCAGCATCGCAACGGCAGGCGTCGGTATCGGGCCGAGAAGAAATACATCCATACCGGCCGCGGTGAAGCCTGCCACCAGGGCATTTTCCAGCATATAACCCGACAGCCGCGTGTCCTTGCCGATCACCACACGGTGCCTGTGCTCGCCACGCCGGAAAACGCGTCCGGCGGCAAGACCGACCCGCATGGCCACATCCGGGGTCATCGGAAAACGATTGGACTTTCCGCGAATGCCGTCCGTTCCGAAATATTGACGTGACATCACTTTCCCCTGCACAGCCGCCGGCAATTCCCAATCCATACCACGGGTCTCGGACATTGCCGGTAAGATTTCGTTACAGACCGTTACTAGCAAAAATGGCCGCTCCAGGCGGCCATTTTCGCAAATTTTTGTTGATTTAGGGTTACTGCGGCTGCGGTTCCATGCCCGTATCCGGGTTGTCCGGCTCTTCCTTGCCGTCCTGGCTCTTCGCACCGGCAGTGGGCACGGCGGAGCCGCGGGAGGGCGGCGTGTCGTCACCCATGTCGCGCGAAGGCTTCTCGCCGCGAAGCAGCGCGGTGATCTCGTCACCGGAGAGCGTCTCGTATTCCAGAAGGCCCTCGGCAAGCGTTTTGAAGTCTTTTTCCTTCTCGGTCAGGATCCGTCTTGCGGCGGCATAGGCGTCATCGATCAGCCGGTGGATTTCGCTGTCGATCTTCTGCGCCGTCGATTCCGAGACATTCTTTTGCTGCGCAACGGAATGGCCGAGGAAGACTTCCTGCTGGTTCTCGCCATAGGCGACCTGTCCGAGTTCGTCGGAAAAGCCCCATTGCGTGACCATTGCCCGGGCAAGCTTGGTCGCTTGCTCGATATCCGATGCCGCGCCGGAGGTGATGTTTTCCTTGCCGAAGGTCAGCTCTTCGGCGACGCGCCCGCCCATCATGATGGCAAGCCGCGACACCATGTATTTGTAGCTCATGGAATAGCGGTCGCCTTCCGGCAACTGCATGACCATGCCGAGCGCACGGCCTCGGGGGATGATGGTCGCCTTGTGGACCGGATCGGCCGATTCCACGTTGAGCGCAACGATGGCATGACCCGATTCATGATAGGCGGTGAGCTTCTTTTCCTCCTGCGTCATCGCGGTGGAACGGCGCTCGGCGCCCATCATCACCTTGTCCTTGGCGTCCTCGAACTCAAGCATGGTGACAAGACGCTTGTTGCGCCGCGCCGCCATCAGCGCCGCCTCGTTGACGAGGTTCATCAGATCGGCGCCGGAAAAGCCCGGCGTGCCGCGTGCGATGACCTTGAGGTCGACATTCGGCGCCAGCGGAACATTGCGCACATGCACCTTCAGGATGCGTTCGCGGCCGATAATATCGGGATTGGGAACGACGACCTGACGGTCGAAGCGGCCCGGGCGCAGAAGCGCCGGATCGAGCACGTCGGGACGGTTGGTGGCGGCGATCAGGATGATGCCCTCATTGGCCTCGAAGCCGTCCATCTCCACCAGCAGCTGGTTGAGTGTCTGCTCGCGCTCGTCATTGCCGCCGCCAAGGCCCGCGCCGCGATGCCGTCCGACAGCGTCGATCTCATCGATGAAGATGATGCAGGGAGCGTTTTTCTTCGCCTGTTCGAACATGTCGCGAACGCGGCTCGCGCCGACGCCGACGAACATCTCGACGAAGTCCGAACCGGAAATCGTGAAGAACGGCACGGCCGCCTCGCCGGCGACCGAACGGGCAAGCAGCGTCTTGCCGGTTCCGGGCGGCCCGACGAGAAGAACGCCGCGCGGAATACGTCCGCCCAGACGCTGGAACTTCTGCGGATCGCGCAGGAATTCGACAATTTCCTCAAGATCCTCTTTCGCCTCGTCGACGCCGGCAACGTCGTCGAAGGTCACGCGGCCGTGCGATTCGGTCAGCAGTTTGGCCTTCGACTTGCCGAAGCCCATGGCGCCCCGCGAGCCGCCCTGCATCTGCCGCATGAAGAATATCCACACGCCGAGAATCAGCAGAATGGGAAGCCACGAGATCAGGTAACCGAAAAACGTGTTCGAACCGTCCACCTCCGGTTTCGCGGTGATACCGACGCCGCGATCCTCAAGTCTCTGAACCAGTCCCGAATCCCCCGGGGAGTATGTCTGGAACGATTTACCGCCCTCGGCATAGACGCCTGTGATGGTATCGCCGACAATCGTCACGTTGCGGATACGGCCATTATCGACGTCCTGAAGGAACTCCGAATAGCTGATCTCCCGCGACGCGCTTCGCTCGTTCGGCCCCTGAAACATATTGAACAGGGCAATCAGCAACAGCGCGATGATTGCCCAGAGGGCGAAATTTCTGAAATTTGGGTTCATACGGTTCCCCGAAACTGCCGGAACTCTGCCCTTTTGGCAGGTAAACTCATCTGTTGCACAACATAGGTCCCGGAAGGCCCCTTGCCAAGACCGCAAGCCCCCCGCATATGGCATCAACCTTAATTATTGGTCCATTTCCTCAAAGCTGCGGACCAAAGCCTCGCGGGCCCGAAGCAAACGGGGCGAGAGGGACCGAACTCCTGAAGGACAGTTTAGACGCGAAATCAGGCGAAAACGGGTCCGTCCGGCGATCAGGCGGGCGCTGGCTGCCCTATACGGGCGGCACGGGATAGGGCGCGCAGCCGAAGAGGCGGGCGCACTCATCTGCGACAGCACGGTCGAAATCCGGCAAAAACCGATCGAAATGGGTAAAATGGCGAACACAGGACACCTGGCCTTTGGCGCCGCCGGCGCCGGTCAGAGCTGTCGGTACGCCGTCATTGTCCATCAGTGCGGGCCGTGTGCGGGCCGATCGCGAAATGACCCCGCGCGGCACATCGCCGGACAGCTTTTGCACCATCCGCGGCGGATTGTCGCCCATCGGACCGATCGTCACATCCCGCCGCTTGTAACGGTTCTCGATCCAGTACCGACCGTCCCAGACGGCTCCGGCACCGGGCGCGAGCGACAAGGTGTGAAGGGACCGTCGCTCCCGGTAGATAAAGATGCGGTTTGCCCGCCGGTCGATCACGGAACGGCTGAGATTGACCCGCGGCGGCCCGCCCCCGGCGATCAGGCGGGCAATCTGGTCCTGCGAGCGCGACCCCGGCAGATGAGCTCTCCCGCCCATCACCGCGGCCATCACGGCCACCGCCTGCTGCAGCACATCCGAGAGCCCCTCGGGAACCAGCGGGAGTTCGACGGCCATATCGCCGTGGATGCGCGCGCCCTCGCCCAGAAACCGCGCCAGTCGCTCATTGTCCTTTCGCCGCGCGTCGGCCATCGCCTCGACCATCGACAACAGCTCGCTGTCCGCGCCCGGGTGATGCTCCGACATGCGGATACGCACGCGCTCGAACCGGCGGTCACGGTTGCTCGGATCGTCGCTCCAGGCGATCCCCGCCTTGACGAGGACATCGCGAAGCGCTTCCCGCCTGACCTGCAGGAGCGGCCGCATGATCCAGCAATCGCGCCGGAAGAGCACCTTGCCGGCCATGCCCGAGAGCCCCCGGCCGCCGCCGCGCTGCTGCCGCATCCGGATGGTCTCGATCTGATCGTCCCTTGTGTGGGCCGTCACGACCGCGTTGGTGTCGAGACTCAAGGCAGCCTCGCGCAACAGCGTGTAGCGGACATTGCGCGCCGCATCCTGAAGCCCGCTTGCCGGCTTGCGTCCTGTCCAGGTCATGATGCGGTGTTCTATACCGCGCGGCTTGCAGAACGCGGCAACGCCCGCCGCCTCCTGCGAGGAAGCCGGGCGCAAGGCATGGTCGATGGTAACCGCCACAAGGCGCGGCCCGCCCTTCGCGGGCATATGTTCGTGAAGCAGATGGAGGAGTGCCGTGGAATCACCGCCGCCGGAAACGGCGACACACAGGACCTTCAGCGTCCGTAATCGGGATACGAAGTCGTTGACTGCAGCTTCTGGCCGAACGTCTGGCACCGTTCCCCGTTTCTCTCACCCGGGTGGAAGCGATCCGTTCAGCAGCTCATACGGCTCTGTTCGACCGCCACTTTGCTCCTGACCGCCTCCGAGGAGCCCGGATAGCGCGTCAGCACTTCCCTGTAAGTGGCGCAGGCCGTGTCGCGATTGTCAAGCGCGGCCAGCGACATGCCCAGTTTCAAAAGCATCTCGGGAGCCTTCTGCGCCTCGGGATATTGTTTATGCGCGGTCAGCAGGGTCTTTGCGGCCTGATGAAAGGAGCCTTGCGAATATTGCGCTTCGCCGAGCCAGAAATAGGCATCGGCGATTTTCGGCTCGTCGGGATAGCGCGCTATATAGTCGTTAAAGGCGGCTTCCGCCTGGGGGTAGTCCCCGGACAGAACATAACCATATGCGGCGCGGTAAAGCTGCTCCGCATCCCTGGCGGGAAGCGAGGCGGTTTGCGTGTCGTCCTGTACAGGCGGCTCGGCGGCCGAACCGCCGACGAGCTCTCCATTTTCGTCAAAGGTGATCGTGCCGAGATCGCGCGGTGGTTCCGCCGGACCGCTGGACTGATCCGTCACGGCGACGTCACGCTCACCCTGCGGCGCGGCTTCGGTGCGTTCGCCGGTGGCGCCTTCGATCTCCTGGAAGCGGAACTCGTTGTCCTCCTGCATCTGCCGCATCTGCTCCTGCATCTGAAGCAGAAGGAAATTCATTTCCTCGACGCGCCCGTTCAGCGCCCGGATCTGCTCTTCCATCTGACCCATGCGGAAAGCGGTGTCTCCGGCCTGGGCAAGCACGACGGGCCCGCGTTCCGCCGGCTTGTATGCCTGCGTTGAAGCGCCAATAGAAACCGGTGCGGGTACCGTCCGAGAAGAGAGCGCGGCCTCAGCCATGCCCGGGGCGAGCGCCAGCGCAAGACAAGCGCCCAGAATGCGAGAATACGCGGTCATAAGTTGTTTCCTGCCTTTCTTTGGCGCGATTGCAAGGCCCCCACCCTTGTTTGCGGTCAACTGCCGACGCCGCCGACAACCGTCACGGCGCGCCGGTTCTGCGACCAGCATGAAATGTCGTCACAAACGGCCACCGGACGCTCCTTGCCGTAGGAGATCGTCTTGATGCGGTTTGCCGCCACACCCTTGGAAACAAGATAGGAACGTGTCGCTGCCGCCCTGCGCGCGCCGAGTGCGAGGTTGTACTCGCGTGTTCCGCGCTCGTCGGCGTGGCCTTCGATCGTCACCGATTTGTCCCGGTATTTCGTCAGCCACTGCGCCTGACGGTCGAGCGTCGCGGCCGAATCCGGACGGATTGCCGATGAATCGGTATCAAAGAATATCCTGTCGCCGACATTGAGCGTCAGGTCCTGCTGCGAACCGGGGACCGCGCCGCCGCCGGCAAGCCCAAGTTCGCCCGGGCTGTTGGGCAGCGTTCGTTTGGACGAGCAGCCGGCCACGGCCAGCGCCACGGCCAGCGCAAGCACGGCCGGACTGCGCGCTAAGCTCATCATTGTTGTCATGGTCGATCTCCTCGTTGTGACGACACGTCTGTTTTGCTGCCGGAGTGTACGGCGCTGCGCCGCTTTCCCCTTATACAGCACATTGCGGTTTCCTTGCGATACTATTTCAGCAATGGCGACCAGGCCGGATCCGAGCCGAAATTCGGCGTTTCCACCCGTTGCTCGTTATAGCCGGTCAGGTCGATCGAATAGAGTTGCGGCCCCGCGGCACCCGCCGGCTGGCGGAAGAACATGATCACCCGCCCGTTGGGCGACCATGTCGGTCCCTCATTGTGAAATCCGGTCGTCAGGATGCGCTCGCCGGAGCCGTCCGGCCGCATGACGCCGATGGAAAACTTGCCGCCGGACTGCTTGGTAAAGGCAATGAGATCGCCGCGCGGCGACCAGACCGGTGTCGAATAGGAGCCGTCGCCGAAGGAGATGCGGTTCTGGTTCGACCCGTCCGCGTTCATCACGTAAAGCTGCTGACGTCCGCCGCGGTCCGATTCGAAAACGATTCTGTTGCCGTCCGGCGCATAGGACGGCGATGTGTCGATCGCCGCCGTATCGGTCAGCCGCGTGGTCGCGCGGGTGCGCAGATCCATCGTGTAGATATTGGCGTTTCCGTCCTGCTGCAGGCTCATGATCACTTTTTGCCCGTCCGGCGAAAAGCGCGGCGAGAACGTCATGCCCGGGAAATTGCCGACGATTTCGCGCTGGCCGGTCTCGAGCTGGAGCAGGTAGACACGCGGCTGCCCGTCGGCGAAGGACATATAGGTGACCTCCTGGCGGCTCGGCGAGAAGCGCGGCGTCAGGACAAGATCGTTGCCCTGGGTGAGGAAGCGCAGGTTCTCGCCGTCCTGATCCATGATCGCCAGTTGCTTCTGGCGTTCGTTGCGCGGCCCGGTTTCCGACACGAACACCACGCGGGTATCGAAATAACCGGTTTCGCCGGTCAGCCGCTCATAGATGGCGTCGGCAATGATATGCGCGACCCGGCGCCAGTTTTCAGGCTGCGTGAAAAACTGCTGGCCGATGAGCTGCTCTCCGGCAAAGGTGTCCCAAAGGCGGAATTCCGCGCGCAGCCGGCCGTCCGCCTCCTTGCTGACGCGGCCGACGACCAGCACCTGGGCGTTGATCACCCGCCAGTCCTCGAAACGCGGCGAGACGTCCGGGTCCGAAATCTTCTGGATGAAGGCCTGCTTGTTGATCGGCGCGAAGAGGCCCGAGCGCCGCAGATCGTCGGCAATGACGGACGAGATGTTCGGGCCGAGATCGTCGTCGGAGATGAAGTCCGTGACAGCCATCGGCAACGGTTCGACATTCGCCTGGTTGATGTCGATCTCGACCAGCGCGAGGGCCGGACGCGCGGCCGCCAGCGCACAGCCGGCAAGCGCGACACACAGGATGAACAGGCCGCGCAGGCAACGAAGTTTGGAGTGGGTGCTGGTGGGATATGTTTCGCTCAAGATTCTTTCCTCAGAACATCTTGCTCGGATCGAAGTTTACGACGACTTCGGCCCAGGTCTCGTATTTCTCCGTGGGCAGACTGTAGGGCGCGCAGCGCAGCACGGCCCGTCGCGCCCCACCGGCCAGCACGCGGCGCACCTGCTCCGATCCACCCGTCGCCCGCACATCCGGTTGTCCGTCAATGGCACCGGAGCGGTCAAGCCGCATACTGACCTGAACACGCACTTCGCCGCCGTCGCTCAGCCCCGGGACAATCTGCCAGCAACGCTGGATCTGGCCACGCAGGGCATCCATTTCGCTCTGCGACAACTCCTGGCCGGCGGTCGTGGTTTGACCACCGAGCCCCGCTTCACGCTCGCTGCGCAGGGCGCCGCCGCCACGGGGGTCTTCGCGGTTGAGCAAAGCCGCGATTTCATCGGCGTTAAAATCGCTCTCCCGGGTCGAGGCGGCGCTGGCGGACTGACTTCTGTCCTCATTGTTCCTGCGCTCCGGCGTTTTCGCGGTCTGCGCCCTCGGCGGCGCCGGTTTCAGCGTCGGCGTCGGCACGTTGTCGGGCAACTGCTCGAATTCCGGCTTTAAATCCTCCGCTTCCGCGATCGCTTCGGCGACGGGATCGGGCACGACCTGCTGCTGCGGTTCCGGCAGCGCCGCCACTTCCGTCGCCGGAACGGGTTCCGGTTTCTCCGCCGGTCTCGGCGGTGCGTCGGGTTCGACCGACGGCGTCGGTTCGGCAATATCGGCTTTTTCAGGCTCCGCCGCCGCTTCAACGGTGCGCTCGGAAGGCTCTTCGACCGGCGTCGGCTTCAGATCGACGGTGTTGTCGCCGACATTCTGCGCGTCTTCCACCGGCTCCGGCCGGCTGGTCGGCTTCGGCGCGGCGCGCTCCTGCAGCGCCGCTGAACGGTCACCCTGCTGGATCTGGGTGATCGAAGATACCGGAATGATGTCGACCGGAATGGACTCTATCTCCAGCGCCTCATGGGATTCCGGTGCGGAGAGCCAGAAGAGCCCCCAACTCAACAACATCGCGTGGCACAGGCCGGATATGAAGATGCCGAGCTTCATGGCGGCGGATCACCCATCCTGCTCCTGGAGCGTGACGAGGCCGAGATTCTTGTACCCGGCCGACGATATGCGCGCCATGACCTTCATCACCGTGCCGTAATCGGCATTGCGGTCGCCGCGCACATAGATGCGTTCCTGATAACCGGTCGTTGCAATGGCCTGAAGCTTCGGCACAACCTCATCGAGCGGGATAGATGTCTCCTGAAGATAAATCTCCCCGGCCTCATTGACCGAAACGGTAATGGGCTGTGTCTCGGAATTGAGGGCGCTCGCCTCGGTTTCCGGCAGGTCGATCGGAACGCCCACCGTCAACAATGGTGCCGCAACCATGAAGATGATCAGCAGCACCAGCATGACGTCGACAAAGGGCGTCACGTTGATCTCGCTCATCGGTTTGCGGCGGCGGCCTTTGCGATGGTTGCCGCCTCTGCGCGGAGCCGCGCTGCCTGAAGTATCCGTTCCCATGGCCATGGCGGCTCTCCCTACTCAGCCGCCTGCCGCTGCTGCAGCTTCTCGTCGATCTGACGCGACAGGATACCGGAGAACTCGTCGGCAAATCCTTCCATGCGCCCCGTCAGCTTGCCCGCATCGGACGAAAACTTGTTATAGGCGATAACCGCCGGAATGGCTGCGAGCAGGCCCATGGCCGTCGCCAGCAGCGCTTCGGCAATGCCCGGCGCGACAACGGCGAGATTGGTCGATTTCGATCCGGCAATCGCCTGGAAGGAGGTCATGATGCCGACCACCGTTCCGAACAGCCCGATGAACGGTGCCGCCGAGCCGATCGACGCCAGTGAACCGAGCCGCGCTTCAAGCTTTTCGGATTCGCGCGCCATAGTGACATCCATGGCCTTGTCGATGCGCATCTGCAGCCCCATGGGCGAGCGCGCGCCGCGCTCGAATGACTTTTTCCATTCGCCCATGGCTGCAACGAAGATCGAGCTCATGCCGCTCGTATTGCGGTCCGAGAGCATCTGGTAGAGATCCTCCAGCGACTGGCCCGACCAGAAGACCTGCTCGAAGCGGTCGAACTGGCGCCGCGCCCGGGCATAGTTGAAGCTCTTGTCGATGATGATAGCCCATGTCCAGACCGAGGCGGCCACGAGCCCGATCATGACGAGCTTGACCACAAAACCGGCCTCGACGAAAAGCGCCCAAAGCGTCACCTCGTTCGTGGCGGCCAGACCTACCTGTTCCATTCTGTTCCGATCCTAGATGTTCAAGTGTCCCGCTTCAATCAAGCCGGGAAACCGCAATGACTGCCGCAACACGCGGTCCGGTTTCGCTGTCGTTGCCTGCACCGTCTCACTCACCCGGCCTGCCTTGTTGCGGCTAATTTTGGTCAAAGGAAGGCGCGCGAAATGCCCGGTTCCTCACATCTCATTAAGGCACGGTTATGGTTAATGACAGGTTAGGAAATAAGGCAAGCACTAACACCGCGCAATGACATGAACGTGAAAACGGCGCTCGAAACAGCCGATGCGGCGGTCTGGGAGGGCCGCTACACCGCGAACTTGCGCGCGACGTCCTCAGGCAGGCGTGTCAGACGTCCCTGTCTGTCGACAATGGCAACGGTCACGGTTGCTTCAATCAGCGTCCTGTCGCCGCACGTGATCTTCTGGTCCAGCACAAAGCGCACGCCCGTCGCCTTCTTCGGCTCGGTAACGATCTCGATTACATCATCCATCCGCGCCGCACCGCGAAAGGCGATATCCATGTGATAGACGACGAAGGCCAGCCCCTTGCCGTCGGACGCGCCGGCAAGCTCGCTCTGGCTGATCCCGAGGCAGCGAAGATAATCGGTCCGGCCGCGTTCGAGGAAATGCAGGTAGCGGGCGTGATAGACGACACCCGAGAAGTCCGTATCCTCATAATAGACACGCTGGACCAGCCTGTGCCCGTTTGCGACCAGTTCCCCGGCGAGTGCCTCGATCAACGCATTCTCCATCAACAACTATAGGGGCCGCCGCGGTTGACGCGGCATAATTCTGTTGCCACAGCAATTGTGTTTCATCACACGCGCAGGGCAATTGTCCACCGGCCATTGCAATCCTGTCACAATTGCGGGCTAACGCTCGCTCCAAGAGGCCATTGGAGGGTTTGACCATGAAGATTGCGGTTCTCGGCGGGGACGGGTTTGTCGGTTGGCCAACGTCGCTGCACCTGTCGGACCAGGGCCACGATGTCCACATCATCGATAACCTGTCCCGGCGCTGGATCGACACGGAACTGGGCGTGCAGTCGCTGACGCCGATGGACTCGATCCAGGAGCGCACCCGCATCTGGCACCAGGAGACCGGCCGGCGCATCCATTTCCACCTCATCGACATTGCCCGCGATTACGACGTTTTCAAAGCCTGGCTGACCGAGCACGAACCGGATGCGATCGTCCACTTCGCCGAACAGCGCGCCGCCCCCTATTCGATGAAATCCGACCGCCACAAGAATTACACGGTCAACAACAACGTCAACGCCACGCACAACCTGCTCAACGCCATGGTCGAGACCGGCGTCGACGCGCATCTCGTCCACCTCGGCACAATGGGCGTTTACGGATATTCGACCGTCGGCGCGGCGATCCCCGAAGGCTATCTGCCGGTCGGCATCGAAACGATGGGCGGCGACACGGTCACCCAGGATATTCTGTACCCGGCCAATCCGGGTTCGATCTATCACATGACCAAATGCCTGGATCAGCTGCTTTTCCAGTTCTACGCGAAGAATGACGGCCTGCGCATCACCGATCTGCACCAGGGCATTGTCTGGGGTACGCATACCGAACAGACGCGGCGCCACGAACAGCTGATCAACCGGTTCGACTATGACGGCGACTACGGCACCGTCCTCAACCGGTTTCTCATCCAGGCGGCGATCGGCTATCCGCTGACCGTTCACGGCACCGGCGGACAGACGCGGGCCTTTATCCACATTCAGGATTCCGTGCGCTGCGTTGATCTCGCTTTGCAGAACCCGCCCGAAGCCGGTGACAAGGTCAAGATCTTCAACCAGATGACCGAGACGCACCGGGTCAAGGATCTGGCCGAACTGGTCTCGAAGCTGACGGGCACGGACGTCGCCTATCTGCCCAACCCGCGCAAGGAAGCGGCCGAAAACGACCTCGTGGTTCACAACGAGCAGTTCCTGAAGCTCGGGCTCGATCCGATCACGCTCGAGGAAGGGCTTCTGGAAGAGGTTGTCGAGGTTGCGCGGAAATATGCCTACCGCGTCGACCGCAGCCGCATCCCGGCCGTGTCGGCATGGACAAAGGACATCGAGCCGACGATCAACCGCGATCCGGAAGGCAAATCGCTGAAATCGGCGTCCTGACCGGACCTGCCAGCCCGTGAGCGACCATCCGAAACAGACCGGCGGACCATCCACCGAAAGCCGTTTTGCCTATGTCACGCTGGTCACCAACAGCGACTACGTCATGGGCGCAGAGGCGCTGATCCGCTCGATCGCGCTGAGCGGCAGTTCCGCCGACTGTGTGGTGCTTCATACCGGGGCTGTCGCGCCCGATCGGCTTTCCCGCCTCGAAGCGCTTGGCGCGCGCCTGATGCGCGCCGACCTCCTGCCGACATCGGATGCCTTCAACGAACGGCATGCACGCAAGACGCTGCACGCCGACGCACCCTTCACCAAAGGCCGCAAACCGGCCTTCCACACCCCGCTCGACAATTTCGTCAAGCTGAGGCTGTGGCAGTTGGAAGACTATGAACGCTGCGTCTTTGTCGACGCCGATGCGCTGGTGCTTCGAAACATCGACCGCCTGTTCTCCTACCCGCAATTTTCGGCGGCACCGAACGTCTACGAATCGCTCGCCGATTTTCACCGGTTGAATTCCGGTGTTTTTGGTGCCCGGCCGTCGCCCGGAACCTTTTCCGACATGCTTGCGAAACTCGACAAGCCGGACAAATTCTGGCGCCGCACGGACCAGACGTTCCTCGAGAGTTATTTCCCGCAATGGCACGGCTTGCCGGTCTTCGACAACATGCTGCAATATGTGTGGTTCAACCTTCCGCAACTTTGGGACTGGTCCTGCGTCAACGTGCTGCATTTCCAATATGAAAAGCCCTGGGAACGGGACCACCCGAAGGCCGGGCGCCTCGCCCCGCTGATCGACCTCTGGCAGGCCTATTACACCGGCAATGCCATTCCGGATCTCGATACGCTCAGCAACCCGGCGGACACGGCGTGAAAAGGGTCCTTGTCACCGGCGGCAGCGGGACGGTCGGGCGCTTCATCGTCGAGGAACTCGCCCGAAACGGCTACGATGTCACGATTGCCGGCCGCACGGCGCCGGACCGGAGCCTCTTTGGCGAGCAGCACAGATATATTGAAATGTCGCTTGACCCGAAGACCCGGTTCCAGGAGGTCGTAAGCGGGTTCGGCAGCCTGGTTCATGCCGGGTTCTCGCATGCGCCCGGGCTCTATCGCGGCGGCGAAGGCAAGGATGTGTCCGGTTTCTGGCGGCATAATTTCCTGGCGACGCTTCTGCTGTTTCAGGCTGCGGCGCACGCCGGCGTTCAGCGTGCGGTTTTTCTCTCCAGCCGCGCAGCCTATGGCAAGCAGCGGCGGGGCGCGCGCCTTTACGAACAGACCGAATGCCGTCCCGACACGCATTACGGGGCGATCAAACTGGCGTGCGAGCGCCATCTTCCGCAACTGGCGGCGCAGACCGGACTGTGCACTGCCAGCCTTCGCATCACCGGCGTCTACGGAGCGCCGTCGACCGGTGGACCCCATAAATGGTCGGCCCTTTTTTCCGACTATCTCGAAGGCAGACCGATTGAACCGCGTTGCGGAACCGAGGTTCACGGAAGCGACGTGGCAAAGGCCGCGCGCCTGATGCTGGAGGCGAAGGACAGGGATATCCGGGCGGAAACGTTCAATGTGTCGGACCTGATGATCGACCGGCGCGATCTGCTCAGCCTGGTTCAGGCCGAGACCGGTTGCAGCAACGCGCCGCCGGAGCCCGCCGACCGGCGCGGCTACAATATCATGGATACGTCAAAGATCGCCGCGCTTGGCTGGAAACCCGGCGGAGAACCGCTGCTGGAAGAGGAGGTTTCAAGGCTTGTCGCTCGGACAGGTCAGCGTCAGTCGTCGCCTTCCTGAAACAGACTGGTCTGCTGCTGCTCAAGATCCTTCGGCACGTCCAGCCCCAAATGCCGCCAGGCATTGGCGGTCAGCATCCGGCCGCGCGGCGTGCGCTGGATCAGGCCCTGCTGGATGAGATAGGGCTCGATAATGTCCTCGATCGCATCGCGCGGTTCCGAAAGGCCCGCGGCGATCGTCTCGACGCCGACCGGTCCGCCGCCGAAACTGTGCGCGATCATGGTGAGGTACCGGGCGTCAAGCTGATCGAGTCCCTTATTGTCCACCGAAAGCCGGGTGAGCGCCTCGCCTGCGATCTGCCGGGTGACCGATTCGGCCTTCGCCACCTCGGCAAAATCCCGCACCCGCCGCAAAAGCCGGCCGGCAATGCGCGGTGTGCCGCGAGCGCGCCGGGCGATCTCCTGCGCGCCGTCGTCGGTCATGGCAAGCGCCATCAGCCGAGCGCCGCGACGCACGATCTGCTCCAGTTCCTCGACCGTGTAGAAATTGAGCCGCACCGGGATGCCGAAGCGGTCACGCAGCGGCGTGGTCAGAAGGCCGAGCCGGGTTGTCGCGGCAACCAGCGTGAACCGCGCCAGATCGATCTTGACCGAGCGGGCGGCCGGCCCCTCACCGATGATCAGATCGAGTTGATAGTCCTCCATTGCCGGATAGAGGATTTCCTCAACCGCCGGATTGAGCCGGTGAATCTCGTCGATGAACAGCACATCGCGCTCTTCAAGATTGGTGAGCAGGGCGGCCAGATCCCCGGCCTTGGCGATCACCGGCCCCGATGTCGAACGGAAATTGACGCCCAGCTCCTTCGCCATGATCTGCGCGAGCGTCGTCTTGCCGAGGCCGGGAGGGCCGACAAAGAGCACATGATCGAGCGCTTCGCCCCTCGCCTTCGCGGCCTCGATGAAAATCTTCAGGTTCGAGCGCGCCTCGGCCTGGCCGGTAAACTCGTCGAGGCTTTGCGGCCGCAGACCGGCCTCGGCATCTTCCCCGCGAATATCGGCGGTTACGATCCTGTCATGCTCACTCATCGCTCAACACCGCTTCGCAAACGCATTTTCATTGCGACAATTTCGCAAACACGTTTTCATTGCGACAATTCCTTCAGGCCGAGCCGTATCAGCGTTGCCGAATCGGGCGATTCGCCGGCCGTTTTCATCGCCGCGGCCACCGCGCCGGCCGCCTGATCCCGGGAATAACCGAGATTCGAAAGGGCCGAAACCGCATCGGTGACCGGGCCGCTTGCCGTCCCCTCTCCGAGTTCCTGCTTCAGGCCGATCCCGGCCGGGGCATCGCCGGCAACGGCTGGTGTCTTGTTTTTCAACTCGGTGACGATGCGCTGCGCCACCTTGGGACCTATCCCCGGCGCGCGGGCAACCATCGCCTTGTCCTGCAATGCAATCGCATTGGCAAGATCGGCGGAAGAGAGCGTCGAGAGCACCGCGAGCGCCACTTTGGCGCCGACGCCCTGCACGCTCTGAAGAAGCCGGAACCATTCCCGCTCCGTCGCCGACGAAAACCCGTAGAGCTTGAGTTGATCCTCCCGCACGAAGGTTTCGATATAAAGCACGACGGCTTCACCGGCCTGCCCAAGACCTGCGAGCGTTCGGGCAGAACAGAACGCCACATAACAAACCCCATGGACATCGAGCAGCACATGGTCCTCGCCGATCTCGTCGATGGTGCCCTTCAGCTTGCCGATCATGCCGCGCCCGCCCCGGCGGCAAGCCGCAGCCGGCCTGCCGCGCTCTGCCGGTGATGCGCGTGGCATATGGCGATGGCGAGCGCATCGGCCGCGTCATCCGTATCGAACCGGGCCTTGGGCAGCAGCACCTTGACCATCA
>NZ_CFHWAF010000012.1:0-49489 GCF_984452065.1 Hoeflea sp.
AGTACATTCATCGACGCGTTTTCCATATCGTGTCTCTATCGTTGGCGTGAATCTGTGACGTCTTGATTCCGGATTCTATCCAAAGCGACTTCTTCCGCTGTCTCGAACGACACACTGGACCCAGTCCGGTTTTAGCGGAGATCGTGTGGGCCAAATCATGTTGCCGATGCCGCTATGGCGCGGATATTGTCGTAGCTCTTACGCCCCCATAGCGCCATTGCCCCATTTTCGAACGACTTGCCCGATGCCCGGCATCGCGCTGCGCCATTCGCCTGGCCGAGCGACCTGATTTGGATCATCAAATGGTTTAATATCATCGCCCGATGCTCTAGGATCCTCTTAACGATCAATAAAGACAAGGCCGGTCCGGTCGAACATTCCCGAAGGGATGGACACTGGCCGTCACAGGGAGCGTCACATGACAATCAAGACACTGGAAAATCCAAGCCGCCGCCAATTCCTGGCAGGGACCGCAGCCGCCGGCTCGCTTGCGCTTCTTCATCCGTTTTCGGCCTTTGCCTCCGGCAACCAGGCGCATTTGCGCCTGATGGAGACGACGGACCTGCACGTCCACGTCTTCCCTTACGATTATTACGGCGACCGCCCGTCCGATGCGGTCGGCCTGTCGCGCACCGCAACGCTGATCCGCAGGTTCCGCGACGAAGCGACCAACTCGCTGCTGGTGGACAATGGCGACTTCCTGCAGGGCAACCCGATGGGCGACTACATCGCCTATGAGCGCGGCATGAAGGATGGCGACATGCATCCGATCATCCAGGCCATGAACACATTGAATTTCGACGCCTCGACCCTCGGCAATCACGAGTTCAATTACGGGCTCGATTTCCTGATGAAGACGCTGAACGGCGCCGATTTCCCGGTCGTCTCGGCAAACGTCGCCAAGGGCACGCTGGCCGCAAACCCGCGCGACGATACGCTCTTCCTCAAGCCCTATGTCATCATCGACCGGACAATCAAGGACGGCAACGGCGAGGAACACCCGATCCGCATCGGCCTCATCGGCTTTGTGCCGCCGCAAATCATGAACTGGGACCGCCGGCATCTGGAGGGCAAGGCCGACACCCGCGACATCGTCGACACCGCAAAGGCCTGGGTGCCTGAGATGAAGGAAGCCGGCGCCGACATCGTGATCGCCCTGTCGCACTCCGGCATCGACGCCAACGACCGCAGCGACGGCATGGAAAACGCCTCGCTTCACCTTGCCGGTATCGATGGCATCGACGCCGTCTTCACCGGCCACCATCACCTGGTGTTCCCGGGTCCGAAATATGCCGGTATGCCGGGCATCGACGCCGAAAAGGGAACGCTGTTCGGCAAGCCCGCCGCCATGGGCGGCTTCTGGGGCTCGCACCTCGGCATCATCGATCTGATGCTGGAACGCGACGGCAATGCGTGGAAGATCGCCGGTTTCACCACCTCCGCCCCGTCCATCTACGAACGCGACGGCCGCAAGGTCATCCCGGTGGTCGAGGACCAGCAGGACGTTCTGGACTCCGTCAAGAAGGAGCATGACGAGACCCTTGCCTATATCCGCCGGGCGGTCGGCAAGACATCGGCGCCGCTGCATTCCTATTTCGCCCTCGTCGCAGACGATCCGTCCGTGCAGATCGTGAGCCAGGCCCAGACCTGGTATATCGACCAGATGATGAAGGGCACCGAATGGGAAGGCCTGCCGATCCTTTCGGCGGCGGCCCCGTTCAAGGCCGGCGGCCGCGGCGGTCCGGACTATTATACCGACGTTGCGCCGGGCGATGTCGCCATCAAGAACATCTCCGACCTTTATCTCTATCCCAACACCGTGCGCGCCGTGGCGATCACCGGCGCGCAGGTCAAGGACTGGCTGGAGCGCTCCGCCGGCATCTTCAACCGGATCGAACCCGGCAAGGAGGATCAGGCGCTCATCAACAATGAGTTCCCGTCCTACAATTTCGATGTCATCGACGGCGTCACCTACCGCATCGATCTGACGCAGCCGTCGAAATACGACCCGAAGGGCGAATTGCTCGACGCAAACGCCAACCGTATCGTCGACTTGAAATATAACGGCGAACCCATTGACCCTGGTCAGAAATTCATCGTTGCGACAAACAATTACCGGGCCGGCGGCGGCGGCAATTTCCCGGGCATCGACGATGATGTGGTGATCTTCGTGGGTCCCGACACCAATCGCGACGTCATTGTCCGTTACATTGTCGATCAGGGCACCATCAACCCGTCCGCGGACAGCAACTGGTCGTTCAGCCCGGTCGAAGGCGCGACGGCCATCTTCGAGACCGGACCGAAGGCCAGGGCCTTCATGAACGATGTCCGCGACGTGACGATCGAGGATGCGGGCGAAGGCGCCGAAGGCTTCGCGAAATACCGCATCAAGATGTGATCGCGCCGAAGGGGCCATGACGATACTTGTGACCGGCAGCGCCGGACATCTTGGCGAAGCGCTTGTGCGCACCCTGCAGACGCGCGGATACGGCGTGACGGGTCTTGATATCAAACCGTCGCCCTTCACCGCGCTGGTGGGCTCGATCGCCGACAGATCCTTCGTCGAATCGGCAATGAAGGGCGTTGACGCCGTCATTCACGCCGCAACGCTGCACAAGCCGCATGTGGCGACGCATGGCCGGCAGGATTTTGTCGACACGAATGTGACGGGAACGCTGAACCTGCTTGAGGAAGCGGCCGCGCAAGGGGTGGGCGATTTTGTCTTCACCAGCACCACCAGCGTCTTCGGCATGGCCATGTCGCCCGCGCCCGGTGAACCGGCGGCCTGGATCACCGAAGATGTCGCGCCCGTTCCCAAGAACATATACGGCATCACCAAACTGGCGGCGGAGAACCTGTGCCGGCTGTTCTCGACAAAATACGATCTGCCCGTAACGGTCCTCAGAACCTCACGCTTTTTTCCCGAAGCAGACGATCGTTCAGACATTTGCGACGGGTTTGAGGACGAAAACGCAAAGGCCAACGAGTTCCTGTTTCGCCGCGTCGATATCGAAGATGCCGCCGAAGCGCATCTGCTGGCGCTTGAAACGGGCTCGCGGCCGGGTTTTCGCACATATATCGTCAGCACCACCACGCCGTTCCGCAAAGACGATCTCGCCGAACTCAGGACAGATCCGCATGGCCTCTTCACCCGCAGGCTGCCGGACCTCGCGGCCCAGTACGAGCGGCGCGGCTGGCGCATGTTTGCCGATATCGACCGCGTCTATGTGAACGACAGGGCACGGGCCGATCTCGGCTGGCAGCCGCGCTACGATCATCAGCATCTTTTTGAGCGCCTCAACGCCGGCGAACCGGTTCTCGGCCCGATGGCGCAAACGGTTGGCATCAAGGGTTATCACTCCGAGACATTCGAGGAAGGCCCCTATCCGGTCGACCAGAGATGAGGTCAGTTGTCCCGCGCGGCCATGACCGCGGCCACCAGATCCTCCGGCACCTCCTGCGGCAAATCGCCGGAATTCGAGACGCCGCCCTGCCTGGCAAGCTCCATCGACGCCCGGTAGGCGGCGAGATACTCCCGGCATTCGCGGCACAGTTTCAGATGCATCTCGAAAACGAATTTCTGCCGCCGGGTCAACTCGCCCTCAAGGTAGGCCAGGATGAAGTCCTCGAAGGCCTCGCAGGTGATCATCAGGGGAAGCTTGAACATCATGCCGTGGATACGGCGCATGAGCTTTGGCTGGCTTTGGGTCATTCGGCATGCCCCCTTATCAATGGCTCGAGCAACCGCTTGAGGGCGGCCCGGGCCCTGTGCAGTCGCACCTTGACGTTCGCCTCGCTGAGGTCGAGCAATCCGGCCACGTCCTGCGTGGCCAGTTCTTCGATGTCGCGCAGGATGAGAACGATACGGTAATTGTCCGGCAGGAGGCCAATCTTTTCGTTTACGTGAGTTCTGGCATCGGCACGCAGGACAAGCGATTCCGGCGTTTCCATCGTCACCCACGGATCTTCGATGCGGCATCCGTTTTTGTCGAAGACCGGAAGCAGATCGTCGATCGGCATATTCTCCATGCGCCCGGCCTTGCGCATGATCATCAGGCTTTCATTGACCACGATACGGTGTATCCAGGTCTTCAGCGCCGATTGCCGATTGAAACCGCCGATATTGTCGAAGACCTTGGCAAAAGCGTTCTGGACGGCATCTTCCGCATGATGGGCATCACGAACGATGCGGTTCGCGACGGCGAGCATCCAGCCCATGTGCTGACGCACAAACCGTTCGGTCAACACCGCATCGCCGGCCGACAGGGCCGCGACAGCGCGCTCGTCATCGAGCTCTAAGGCCGACGTTTTGCCGTCTGCGTCCACCCACCCATCCTGTTCGGCCCAAACCCCAAAAAATTCGAAAATCCGGCGAGTCGCTGTAACCTTATTGACGCACCCTGCATCTGACAAGAAGTCGCAGGGCCGATGCGATGCTCTGAATGCAGGAGATGGCGCCCTTGCGCCCGAGACAAGGAACGTGATTGAGATATGATGGGCTTGTTGCTTCTGGCCATGTTCACCGTGGCGTTTTCAATGCTGGCAAAGCGCTTGTCGAACACGGTTCTGACCGCGCCGATGCTGTTTATCGGCTTTGGTGTGCTGATCGCCGAGACCGGCCTGATGTCCCCGGAAGGCGCCGAAGGCACCTTGCACATCGTCGCCGAGATCGCGTTGATCGTCCTTTTGTTTCTGGACGCGGCTCAGATCGATCTGGCGACCCTGAGAAAGCGCCATGTCTGGCCGGTCCGCATGCTGGTGATCGGCCTGCCGTTGTCGCTGGTCTTCGGCACCCTGCTTGCCTATCCGTTTCTGCCGGGCTGGCCGATATTCGCCGTTGCATTGGTCGCCGCCATCCTGGCACCCACGGACGCCGCTCTCGGCCAGGCGGTCATCTCCAATCCGAATGTGCCGGAACGGCCGCGCCGCGCCCTGACGGTCGAAAGCGGGCTGAACGACGGGCTGGCACTGCCGGCGGTCCTGCTTTTTGCCAGCCTTGCAGCCGAAGCGATGGACCGGTCCAACACAGGCTGGCTGCTGTTCGGCGCCAAGCAGATCCTGCTCGGGCCGCTGGTCGGCATTGTTGCGGGGTTCGTCGGCGGCAAGGTGCTGTTGTCGGCCAAGAAACACATGACCACATCCGACACGTTCGAAGGTGTCGGCGCCATTGCCCTTGCCGGCGGCACCTATCTTGCCGCCACACTGATCGACGGCAACGGATTTATCGCCGCCTTCGTCGCCGGACTGTGTTTCGGCAATGTCGTCAAGGGCCGCTGCAGGTTCGTCTACGAGTTCACCGAGAGCGAGGGGCAATTGCTGACCTGGGGCGCCTTCTTCCTGCTTGGACTGGCGCTCGTTCCCGAAGCCGTCCGCCATCTCGACGCCTCCGTGCTGGCCATCATCCTCCTCAGCCTCTTTGTCGTCCGCCCGCTGGCGATCTGGCTCTCGCTGACAGGCACCGATGCATCCGCGATCACCCGCCTGTTCTTCGGCTGGTTCGGCCCGCGCGGGCTGGCGACGGCGCTGTTTGCACTGCTGGTGGTCTCGAAGATCGATCCGGAGATTGCCGAGCCCGTCCTGCTTCTGGCAGTCAACGCGGTCTGGATCAGCGCGCTTTTGCACGGATTGAGCGCCGCGCCCGGCGCCCGCTGGTACGCGGCCAGGGTCCGGGCGATGGACGAATGTGCGGAGATGGAGCCGGTTGAGGCCTCCGCCAAGCCACTGAAAACGCAACCCACAGAGCCCCCGCGCCAATAACGTCAGCAAGGCGGGGAAAATGAAGGAAGCAATCAAATGAACCAGAAACAGCTGGAATGGATCCGTGTCGGACATGTCGACGACCTGCCGGAGGGCCGTGTCAAAACCGTGACGGCGCGCAACGTGTCGATCTGCCTGTCGCATTTTGAGAGCCAATGGGCCGCCATGGACAATCACTGTCCGCACCAGGGCGGACTGCTCGGCGAAGGCTCCATCGAAAAGGGCGTCGACGACAAATGCTGGATCCGCTGCCCCTGGCACGGATGGGATTTCGATCCGCTGACAGGCGCGCCTCCCGGAGGTCACAAGGATACCGGCCAGCAGCTCTACGATGTGGATATACGCGGCGAAGAGGTCTTCATCGGCCTCGAACCCGAGCCGGAGCGCGAGCGCACCGTCACCGACGCTATGACGGAAACGATGATCAACTGGGGCGTCAGGTCGGTCTTCGGCATGGTCGGCCACTCCAATCTCGGCCTGGCCGATTCGATCCGCCTTGCGGCGCAGGACGGCAAACTCAGCTATTACGGCATCCGTCACGAGGGCGCTGCCGCTTTTGCGGCGTCCGCCTATGGCAAGCTCACCGGTGTGCCCGCCGCGTGCATCACCATCGCCGGTCCCGGCGCCACCAACCTGTTGACCGGCATGTGGGACGCGAAGGTCGACCGGGCGCCGGTGCTGGCGCTCACCGGGCAGGTCCAGACCCAGGTCTTCGGCCCCGGCGCCTTCCAGGACATCGATCTGAAATCCGCCTTTGACGCCGTCTCGCGGTTCTCCCAGCCGGTGCTGTCCACCTCCAAACACACCGAGCTGATGTCGCTGGCCTGCAAGAACGCCGTTGTCGAGCGCGATGTCGCCCATCTGATTTTTCCCGACGACATCCAGACACAGCCAAGCAAGGCAAAAGCGCGCGGTCCGAAGGGACGTGTGGGCGAGACGGCCATCAGGCCATCCGAAGCCGATGTGGCCGAGGCCGGCGCCATGATTTCTGCGGCAAGGCGACCGATCGTCATCATCGGACACGGCGCCGTCGAGGCGCGCGACGACGTCATTGCCTTTGCGGAAAAGCTGGGCGCGCCGGTGCTCACCACGTTCAAGGCGAAAGGGCTGATCGCCGACACCCATCCCAACGCCGCCGGTGTCCTCGGACGTTCGGGCACTCCCATCGCGAGCTGGTACGTGGCCACATCGGACCTCGTGATTACGCTCGGCACCTCGTTTTCGCAACACACCGGCATCGAACCGTCGAAACGGATCATCCAGGTCGACTTCGAGCGCATGCAGCTCGGAAAGTTTCACCGCGTGACGCTGCCCGTCTGGAGCGATATCGGCGCTTTCTGCAAGACCATGATGCAGTCCGCCACGCCCAATCCCGACGCCGAGGATCAGATTGCCGAACTTGCCGGGCGCTGGGACATGTGGCACAAGGAAAAACGATCGCGTCTTGCTGAAGAGAAAGGCCGCGGCATCCATTCCTTTGCCGTTTTTGATGCCCTCACCCGGCTCTGCCCGCCGGATGCGATCATCGCGGTCGATGTCGGCAACAACACCTATTCGTTCGGCCGCTATTTCGAGACCTGCGGCCAGCGGGTTCTGATGTCCGGATATCTCGGCTCCATCGGCTTCGGCTTTCCCGCGGCCATGGGCGCCTGGGCCGCGACCCAGGATCTGGAAACCTTCAAGGGCCGCAAGGTGATGTCCGTCTCCGGTGACGGCGGCTTCGGGCAATATGCGATGGAATTCACCACCGCGGTCAAATACGGCATGGATATCACCCATATCCTGCTCAACAACGGCCAGCTCGGAAAGATTTCCAAGGAGCAGCAGGCCGGCCAATGGCCCGTTTGGGAAACCCAGCTCACCAATCCCTCCTTCTCGGCCTTTGCCCGGCTGTGCGGCGGGCACGGCGCCAGGGTCACCGAAACGGATGCCCTTGAAACCGCCATATCGGCGGCGTTGGATTATCAGGGCCCCGCGCTTGTCGAGATCATGACCGATCCCGAACTTGTCTGATCGCCTATCCGAAAAAGGGAAAGTCAACATGTCCACTGCCAGCAAACTGCTTGATAAAACAGCACCCGATACGATCGCAAACGGGCGGATCATGGCCCACAACGCGGTGCAGATCGCGGCTTTGGCGGCCCTCGCCAACATTCCGCCGAGGCCGGACTACAGTCACACGGCCCTGCGCTGGAACACCGCCGGCGGCGCATTCGAGACCGGTGCAATGGATTGTCCGGACGGACTCATATTTGTGCAGATCCCGCTGTCGCCGTTTTCCATGCGGCTCGTCCGCGGGGGCGAGGCGATCGCCATACTCGATCTCGACGGCGTGACGGAAGCCGACTGCCTCGCATGGCTGGACGAAGGCCTGCATGAGCACAGCCTCAAACCGGCATCGGGTGTCAAACATCCCTTCAAGCTGCCGAAGAACGTCGTCGCGGTAAAGCGGTTCAAATCGGCAGGGCTCGAAGCCGAACTTCTGGCGCTCGGACGCTGGTACGACCTCGCCAGCCGGCAATTGCTGTCCTTTGCGGCAAGAAACGAGAAGATCAAGCCCGGCCCGAGCCCCGTCTATTGCTGGCCGCACCATTTCGACATCGCAACCTATGTCAGTCTCGATGCGGGCGGATCGGAAGACGCGCCCGGTGTCGGCGTCGGCATGTCGCCCGGCGACAAGAGCTATGGCGAACCCTATTTCTACGTCAATCCCTGGCCGCGTCCCGATACCGGCGGACTGCCGCCATTGCCGTCGCCCGGCCACTGGCACACCGAGGGTTTTGTCGGGGCGGTCGCAACGGCAGGTGACATTCTCACGCTTGAGGACCGTGAGACGGAACTTGCCGCGTTCATCGATCATGCCTTCGCCGTCGGGCGCAAGGCCGGCAAGCAGTAACCGCCATGGCAGCGGCAAGGAAAGCGTCACGGAGCGGCCGCTTATACCGGTTAAAAACCCGAAAAGAGCTCGTCAGGTATCTGTCAGGGAGCTATTTTTCCTCCGGCTTGCCATTGGTCCAGGTGACATCCTGCCCGTAGAGCGGGACCGTGGAGAGCGACATCTTTGCCGATCCGTCCTGGACCTGCCGCGAGTGCGACAGATAGATCAGCGTGTCGTTCTGCCTGTCGTAGACACGCTTGATCACCAGCTTCTTCCAGACAATCGAGCGGCGTTGCTTGAAGATTTCCTCGCCGCCCTCGTCGAGCTCGATATCGCCGATCACGACCGGCCCGGTCTGGCGGCAGGCGATCGATGAGTTCGACGGGTCTTCAAACCAGTTGCCCTTTTGCAGCCGGTCTATGACGCCGCGCTCGAAATAGGCGACATGGCAGGTAACGCCGGAAACGCCCGGATCTTCCACCGCCTCGATGACGATATCGTTGCCCAGCCAGTCAACCCCGATCTCGCCGACCTGGTCGGCATGGCCCGCACCGGCAAAGGCGAAAGCCAGTGCGCCGCCCGCCACCATTGCACGCTTGAAGAAACGCATCGTCAGCTCCTTATGATCTCGCTGGCCCGCATATAGGGACTGGACCGGCCGCTTTGCGAGCCCTGGCCGATAATTGTCTGACCGATCGCCCCGCCCGCACTGGACGACGGTCACCGCGCGTCCCATAGTCTGAGGTTTAAAGATCGGCAAAATAATGGAGTACGGGTTATGAAAAGAGCAACGCTCAGGCTGAAGATCGCGGCCTCACTGATCCTGGTTTGCGGATGGGCCCACGGGCAGGACGCCGCCGACAGCGTCGCGCCGGAAATCGCCAGCGGCATCTCCGAGCGCGAAACCGTCAGCGCAAGGCGCTTCATGGTCGCGGCCGCCAATCCCTATGCGGTCAAGGCCGGACGCGATGTTCTGGCCGCGGGCGGCAACGCCATTGACGCCATGGTGACGGTGCAACTGGTCCTCGGCCTCGTCGAACCGCAATCGTCCGGCATCGGCGGCGGCGCCTTCCTCGTCTATTACGACAGCGGCGACGCCCGCCTGACCACCTATGACGGCCGGGAAACGGCGCCGAGAGCGGCAACGCCGACGCTGTTTCTGGATGAAAACGGCGAACCTTTGAGATTCTTCGACGCCGTGGTCGGCGGCCGCTCGGTCGGCACGCCCGGCACGTTGAAGCTTCTCCACGAGACCCACAAATTGCACGGGAGCCTGGAATGGGAGACACTGGTAACGCCGGCGATCGAGCTTGCCCAACAGGGTTTCGAACTCTCCGAACGCCTTTTCAAACAGGTCAGCGCGGACACTGAACGCCTTGGCCTGCACGAGGCAACGCGCGCCCATTTCCTCGACGCCGACGGCAACGCGCATCCGGTGGGCCATCTGCTGACCAATCCCGCCTATGCCGAAACGCTCAGGCTGATCGCCGAAACAGGCGCCGATGCTTTCTATCAGGGCGAAATCGCAAGCGACATCGTCGAGACGGTGCGCACCGGCAAGCCGGACAACCCCGGCGTCCTGTCGCTGGAGGACCTCGCCGACTACGACATCAAGGAGCGGCCGCCCGTCTGTATCGCATATCGAGAGTACGATGTGTGCGGCATGGGACCGCCCTCCTCCGGCGCACTGACGGTCGGACAGATCCTCGGCATGCTTGAGCCGTTCGACATGGCGTCAAAGGATCCGGCCAAAGCCGACACCTGGCGGCTGATCGGCGATGCATCCCGGCTCGCCTTCGCCGATCGCGGCCGTTACATGGCAGACAGCGATTTTGTGCCGATGCCGACGCAGGGACTGCTCGACCGGGCCTATCTCGATGAACGCGCCCGCCTGATCGAACCGGGTGCCGCGCTGAAGCCTGACGAGGTGAAACCCGGCATGCCAGCCTGGGATCATGCGATGCGCCGTGCTGACGATGAGAGCATCGAATTGCCGTCGACAAGTCATTTCTCGATTGTCGACGCCGAGGGCAATGTCGTGTCCATGACATCCACCATCGAGAACGGTTTCGGTTCGCGGCTCATGACCAACGGTTTTCTGCTCAACAACGAGCTGACCGATTTCTCATTCCGCACGCACAGGAACGGCTACCCCATCGCGAACAGGGTGGAGCCCGGCAAGCGGCCGCGCTCGTCCATGGCGCCGACGATCGTGATGAAGGATGGAAAACCCTACATGGCCATCGGGTCACCGGGCGGAAGCCGCATTATCGGCTTTGTTGCAAAGACACTGATAGCCCATATCGACTGGGGCCTTGATGTTCAGTCAGCGATCAACATGCCCCATCTCGTCAACCGTTTCGGGACCTTCGATGTCGAAAAGGGAACGCAAGCCGAAAAACTTGCCGGCCCGTTGCAGGCCCTCGGATACGAGGTCGCGGTTCGCGATCTCAATTCCGGACTGCATGCCATCCTCATCGGCCCGGACGGTCTTGAGGGCGGCGTCGATCCGAGGCGCGAGGGAGCCGCTGACGGCGAATGAAATCGCGCCGGTCCGATTGGATGTGCGGCGCAAAAGCCCTATAATAGCGGTATGGATACAAAGACCGCTAAAGCGAAACGGCTTCTTGTCGCCGGACTTGTATTGTTGATCGCCGCGCTGACGACGGGCACGGCCTTTGCCGGCTGGCTCAATCACAGCGCCGAGATTTTCCTCGCCTATACATCGGCCGGCCTTTCCTGGTGTCTTTAGAAGCAACGGGCGTGATCACAATCTGACATGTGTCAAATTGGCCCGGTGACTTGGCAGGACACCGGCAATAAGTTTATTAGCGGCAATTCCACATTTTTATCGAGACCATTCGCGGAGATCCAAATGGCTGTTGTCAGAAACGTCCTGATCGCCCTGATTGCCGTTCTTGGCATCGCCTTCGCGTGGCTGGCCTTCGAATGGTCCAAATCGGGTTCGGTGACGGCAGAAAAACCTTATGGAGTGGCCTTCAACCTGGTGGATCAATCCGGAGCGCCGATAACAGAGGCGGCCTTCCAGGAAAAACCCACAGCGTTGTTCTTCGGTTTCACCCATTGTCCCGATGTGTGCCCGACGACACTCTTCGAAATGGATGATTGGCTGCAAAAGGTCGATCCGGACGGCAATCTGGTCAATGCCTATTTCGTGACCGTGGACCCTGAGCGCGACGATCCTGAAATTCTGGGCCGGTACGTGTCCAATGTCTCCGACCGCATCGTCGGCATCACCGGCAATCCGCAGGAAATCCGCCAGATGGCAAAGGGTTTCAACATTTATTTCAAGAGAGTCCCGACGGACAATTCGGACCCCGACGGCGACTACGTCATGGACCACACGGCCTCGGTCTTCCTGCTCAATGACGGCGGCCGGTTCAAGGGGACCATCTCCTATGGCGAGAATCCGGACGTGGCCATAAGGAAGCTTGAGAACCTGATCAAGGGCTGAAAAGGCAGTTCCGCCGCCGCCGGTTCCCAATCAACCGTGAGTGCTCTAATGCTGCCCTCCAAGGAACATCGGGGGAAGGCAGACACGTGAGACAAATACGCCTGTTCGTCACCGCCGGACAAAGCGAGTGTGCCAGGGCACTCGACCTCCTGAGCAATCGCTTCGAGGACGAGGGCTATCCGGTCTCAACGATGGAAATCGATGAAGACACGGATATCTGGGAGGTTTCGCTCTACGCGCCGGCTGAGGAGCAGGATGCACTGACAAAGGACTTTTCGGCCTGTCTCGCACCGCTCTTTTCCGCCTCTAGGGTCGAGATCGAGGAACTTCCGGACATCGATTGGGTCGCCCACGCGCTGGAGGGCCTGCAACCGGTGCGCGCCGGAGGCTTCGTGGTTCACGGGTCACACGACAGGCACAATCTCAGGACCGGTGAGCTGGCCATCGAAATCGATGCAGGCCGCGCCTTCGGCACGGGTCACCACGGGACGACGGAAGGCTGTCTGGAGATGCTCCGTGCCCTGGCGAAACGCAAACCGTACCGGCGCGTGCTGGACCTTGGAACCGGCAGCGGCGTGTTGGCGATCGCTGTGGCCAAGATCACCGCTGCTTCGATCCTCGCAACGGATATCGATCCAGTCGCCATCGCCGTTGCCGCGGAAAACGCCCGCAAGAACCATTGTGGCGGACGGATTGATTTCAGAACCGCCGCCGGTTTCCATGCCGACATATTTGCACGCGCGGGACCATTCGACCTGATCGTCGCGAATATCCTCGCACGCCCGCTCATGTCGCTGGCTCCCGGATTGAGCCGCAACCTTTCTTCCGGTGGAGATGTCGTTCTGTCGGGGATTCTGGCCGAGCAACGCATGAAGGTGCTGGCGGCCTACAGGGCGCAGGCGCTCTATCATCGAAAAACGCTGCTGCGCGACGGCTGGGTCACCCTGCATCTGTCGCGTTAGCGCTTAAAAGCAAAACGGCGCCCTGCGGCGCCGTGTCGGATCATGATGTCAAGAGCACGCTCCGATCAGAACGGGAACGGTGCCTTGGCGTTCCGCCGCAGTTCTTCGCGCGTATATCCCAGCGCGTTCAGCGTCTCGTCGTCGAGCGACAAGAGAGCGCCGCCAACATATCGGCGGGCTTCCATTTCGCGAGCTGCCGCGATGCGCTCGAATGCACTGCGGAAAAAAGACTTGGACATGACAATGTTCCTTTTCAACCTGTTTTCCAGTGTCGTGTTGCCGCTATATATATGCGCGGCCCGGCCAACCGGTTAGACCGTTTTCCGCATGGTAGACCTGCATGTGGCGCATACGCTTCGCGTCAACCTGCCCACCGCATCGTTTCTCGGGAGAGTTCATGTTCCAGGATTTTGAAGACAAGGCATCTGCGGATACGGGCGCGGAACGGGTGAAGCTTTTGCGCAAGAGCTTCGATGATCTCGGCATTGACGGTTTTCTTATCCCCCGCTCTGACCGTTTCCAGGGTGAATACGTGCCGGACAGCGAGGCAAGGCTTGCCTGGCTCACCGGTTTTACCGGATCCGCAGGCATCGCGCTTGTCCTGCGCGACGAAGCGCTTGTCTTCGTCGACGGCCGCTACAAGACACAGGTCAGACAGCAGGTCGACACCTCGGTCTTCACACCACAGGACCTGATCCGCACCCCACCGGGCAAATGGCTCGAGGATCATGCCGCAAAAGGCCTGCGCATCGGCATCGATCCATGGCTGCATACGGTGACGGAGATCCGGACACTGGAGAAAGCGGCCGCCGGAGCCGGCGCCGGCATTGTCAGGCTGGACGCCAATCCGATCGACCGTATCTGGCCCGACCGCCCGGCCGAGCCGAAGGGCACGATCGCGGTCCAGCCGGAGGCGTTTGCCGGCAGGAGTGCGAAGGAAAAGCTTCAGACCGTCTATGCGGCGCTCAAAGAGGCCGATGCCGACTGCTGCCTGGTAACGGACCCGTCGTCGGTCGCATGGATTTTCAATATCCGCGGAAACGACGTACCGCACACCCCGCATCCGCTCGCCTTCTCAATCGTCGGGCCGGGCGGAAACAGGCTTTTTGTCGAGGCAGGCCAACTGGAGCGGCAGGCGCATGAGCACCTGGCCGGGCTTTGCGAAATCGAAGACCCCGCAACGTTGGAGGCCACGCTTGGCGACCTTGCCGCTTCGCACAGCGCCGTGATGCTGGATCCGGCGCTCGCCCCGTGCCGCCTTGCCGATCTCATTGCCGGCCAGGGCGGCCGCCTTGTCGAAAAACCGGATCCTGCCCGCCTTCCCCGCGCTCAAAAAAATCCCGCCGAACTGAAAGGCAGCAAGGCTGCGCACATGCGCGACGGCGCGGCCATGGTGTCGTTTCTTTGCTGGCTGGATGCACAGCAGCCCGGCAGCGTTGACGAAATCGCAGCCGTCAAGGCACTGGAACAGGCGCGCCGCAGCACCGGGGAACGCCTGCAGATGCCGCTGAGGGACATCTCATTCGAGACCATATCGGGGGCCGGTCCGAACGGCGCGATCATTCACTACCGGGTCACGAACCGGACATGCCGCGATCTTGAGGACGGTGAGCTGTATCTCGTCGATTCGGGCGGCCAGTACCAGGACGGCACGACCGACATTACCCGTACGGTTCCGATCGGTACGGTCTCGGGAGAGGAAAAGCGTTTCTTCACACTTGTATTGAAGGGCATGATCGCACTGACCTTGATGCGCTTTCCCGAAGGGACCCGCGGCGTGGATCTCGATGTCATCGCGCGCAGCGCCCTGTGGAAAGCCGGGGCCGATTATGCCCATGGCACCGGGCACGGCGTCGGCTCCTATTTGTCTGTCCACGAGGGTCCGCAGGGCATTTCCAAGCGTGGGCTGCAGGAACTCAAGCCCGGCATGATCCTTTCCAACGAGCCCGGCTATTACCGCGAAGGCGCCTTCGGTATCCGTATCGAAAACCTCGTTTATGTGAGCGAACCGCAAGCGGTCGACGGCGGAGATATGCCCATGCTCGGCTTCGAAACGCTGACCCTGTGTCCGATCGACCGCCGCCTTGTTGTGGCGGAATTGCTGTCGCCGGAAGAACGTGCATGGCTCAATGCCTATCACCGCACAGTGTGCGACAGCCTGACACCTTTGCTGGAGGACAGCGCCGACAAGGAGTGGCTCGCCGCGATGACCGCGCCGATTGCCGGCTGATCAGCCAAGACCTGCCGCCCGAAGTGAAATGATCGCGACCGCTCCGATCGCCAGCACCATCATCAGGTTGAAGCGCAAGGCGGCAATCGCGACGATCACCAGGGTCATGGCTTCCGCGGGACCGTTGGAGACGGCGGCGGGCGCAACCAGCGTCGCGAGCACGGCAGCCGGCACCGCATCGAGCGCCGCGCTCACCCGCGGCGGGATATGCTGAAAGCGCGACAGGACAAGATGTCCGCCCACACGCGTCAGATATGTGGCGAGCGCGCCGGCGACAATGATCCATGTGATGTCGGAGACATTATCGAACATGTTGCACCCCTTCCGGATCGACGGCAACCGGTTCCGGTTTCTTGTCTCCGCCTGCCATGATTGCCGCAAGCACAATACCGGCGACCGCACCGATGCTGACATGCCATGGTGACCCGACAAGATTATAGGCGACAACCGAGGCGCCGCCGCTGGTCAGCACCACCGGTGCCCAGTTCCTCCGGCGCCGGAAGCTCATCACCAGCACGAGGAAATACATCGGCAGCATGAAATCGAGACCAAAAGCTTCCGGGTTCCTGATCAGCTTGCCGAAATATCCGCCGATCGCCGCCTCGGCAATCCAGGTGACGTAAACGGGAAGCGCCGCTCCCATATACCAGCGGAAACTCAGCCGGTGGCCGTGTTCATGTCTTTGCTCCGCCGCGGCGAAATGCGGATCGACCATGAAAAAAAAGGCGATGGCCTTTTGCAGCGGCGAAAAACCGGCGAGTTTCGGGCCCATGGACGCCGAATACAGAATATGGCGAAAATTGACGGCAAAAATGGAAACCACGATGATCCAGGGCGCGACATTGGTGCCGAACAGATCGATGCCGACCATCTGGCTCGCGCCGGCATAGATCGTCGCGCTCATCAGCACCGCTTGATACACCTCAAAACCGTTCTCGACCGCAAGCGCGCCGAACAGAAGTCCGAACGGCGCGGCACCGAAGACAATCGGTACAGAATCGCGCATTCCCTGACGAAATTCCCGATCGAAGATCATAACAATTGCAGTCCCATCAAGCCGAAGCGCCGGCAACAGCCGCCGGCCGCGGCAAAAGAGCAAATCCGAACCCGTTCTGATGTGATTAGGTCAGTGATTGTCGCCTGTCACACAAAATCAATTGATCCTTCGTTCAGGATCGCTGATCAATGGGCAATGCGACTGAACCATTCGTCCTCGTCGATGACCTCGATACCGAGTTCACTCGCCTTGCGCAATTTGGAGCCGGCGCCCGGGCCGGCGACAACCAGATCGGTCTTCCTGGAAACCGAACCCGCTGTCTTGGCGCCAAGGCGTTCAGCCATGGCCTTGGCCTCGTCGCGCGACATGCGCTCCAGCGAACCGGTGAAGACGATTGTCTTGCCGGAGAATTGCGTATCCGCAGCAATCTGCTCGGCATCGCGCGGCGAAACATGGGTCAGCAACTCCTCGACGATTGCGGCATTGTGCGGTTCCTCGAAGAATTCGGCGAGCGCCTGCGCAACCGCCGGGCCGATCCCGTCTATATTGACCAGATCAGACCACGCCTCGCTTTCGTGGTCGTGCGCGGCTTCCATGCAGTCGACAAAATTGCGGGCCGAGTGGTAGACCCGGGCGAGGATCTTCGCATTGCCCTCCCCGACATGGCGTATGCCGAGCGCAAAGATGAAACGGTGCAGGTCGACGGTCCGCCGTGCCTCGATCGCGTCAAACAGATTGGCGGCGCTCTGCTCGCCCCAGCCTTCCCGGTTTTTCAGCTTCTGCAGTTCCGAGGCCTCGTCGCGCGCGCGCAGGGTGAAGATCTCGGCAGGATTCTTGACAAGGCCGGCGTGGTAGAATGCTTCCGCCTGCTTGTCGCCGAAACCGTCAATGTCGAACGCGTTTCTTGAAACGAAATGCTTCATTTTTTCAACGGCTTGCGCCGGACAGACAAGGCCTCCCGTGCACCGCCGGACGGAGTCCGCCCGTCCGGTCTTTTCGTTGATTTCCCGTGTCGCAGGACTGCCGCATACCGGGCAGGTCTCGGGAAAGACGTAAGGTTTGCTGTCCGCCGGGCGGCGCGACAGGTCGACATCCATGACCTTCGGAATGACATCGCCCGCCCTGTAGATCGTCACGGTATCGCCGATACGCAGGTCCCTTCCGTCACGGATCGGCTGTCCGTCGCTTCCGATCCCGGCGATGTAATCCTCGTTGTGGAGGGTGGCGTTGGACACCACGACGCCGCCCACCGTCACGGGCTCGAGGCGCGCAACGGGGCTGAGCGCGCCCGTGCGCCCCACCTGTATTTCGATGTCGCGCAGGATCGTGGTCGCCTTCTCGGCCGGAAATTTATGGGCAATCGCCCATCGCGGGCTGCGGGAAACGAAGCCGAGGCGCTGCTGCAGCGAAAGGTCGTCCACCTTGTAGACAACACCGTCGATATCGTAGGCAAGACCCGCCCGTTCGGCTTCTATCAGCCGGTAATGCTCAAGCAGGCCGTCAACGGTCTCAAAACGTTTCATCAGCGGATTGGTCGAAAAGCCCCAGTCCCGCATGCACTCGACAACGCCCAGCTGCGTATCGGCCGGCAGACCGCTGTTGTCACCCCAGGCATAGGCGAAGAACTTGAGCGGCCTGCTGGCGGTGATCGAGGTGTCAAGCTGACGCAAGGAGCCCGCTGCCGTATTGCGCGGATTGACATAGGTCTGCTTGCCCTCCGCTTCCTGCCGACGGTTGAGCTCGACAAAATCCTGCTTGGTCATATAGATCTCGCCGCGAACCTCCATGACGTCCGGGACCGAACCATTGAGATCCTGCGGTATATCCGCGATGGTGCGGGCGTTTTCCGTCACATTCTCGCCGACCGTTCCGTCGCCCCGCGTCGCCGCCGTGACCAGATGCCCGCCCTCATAACGCAGCGCAAGCGAAAGCCCGTCGATCTTCGGCTCGGCGGTAAAGGCGAGCGGCGAATCGGCGTCGAGCTTGAGAAACCGCCGGACCCTGTCGACAAAATCGCGCACACCCTCATCCGAGAAGGCATTGTCCAGCGACAGCATGGCGACGCGATGCGTCACCTTTTCGAATTTTTCGAGAACCGCACCCCCGACCGCATCGGTCGGAGAATCGGCGCGTTTGAGGTTCGGAAACCGCTCCTCGATCGCCAGATTGCGCTGTTTGAGCGCGTCGTATTCGGCATCCGAAACCACCGGCGCATCGTCCGTGTGGTAATACCGGTTGTGTTCGGCGATCTCGGCGGCGAGCCGCGCAAGCTCCCGCGCCGCCTGTTCCTCGCTCAACGCATCGACTGCTGTGGAACCGTCGGACATGTACCCCATCCGTTACTCTTCGACAAAGGCGTTTTAGACCAATGGCGGTGATATCGACAGAGGCAAATAAGGCACGGCCCGCGCCTTGGAAAGGCGTGCCCATGACGCCGGATCGGAGCACAGACGCCCTGAGGCCGGAAGGACCAGCGCCGCACGACGTCGAGCGAACCGATTTCGCCGGGCAGGCAGCCTGCTTCAGGCAATTCCGACGGGAACCTGTTGGGGCAGGCAATCGTCCGGGCGTGTATTCAGCATCGCAAACAGCTCCTTACGCAGCGCCTCGGCCCCGGATGCGTCAAAAAGATTGACCATCTCGTCGGGGTCCGCCGTCAGATCATAGAGCTCGCCAGCGCCGCTGATGAGATCGACCGTCATCTTGTGGGTTTGCGTGCGCACGATTCTCAGACTCAGCGCGACTCCGGTGCGTGCCGGCAAAAGGTCCCATTCATTGAGAGCAAATGCGCGGGTGGCGTCATCGTTCTCGATCAGCGGGCGCAGCGAAGACCCGTGTTGTACCTGGAGCGCGGACGCGCCGGCGTAATCAAGGAATGTCGGCCCGAGATCAAGCGTTGAAACCGGTGCGCCCACGGTCCTGCCCGCGGGCACGCCCGGTCCGCGTACGATCAGCGGAACCCGCAGCAGCCCCTCGAAATGCATCGGCCCCTTCAGCAGCAGGCCGTGATCCCCGAGCCAGTCGCCGTGATCCGAGATGTAGACGACGATGGTGTTTTCAGCGAGCCCGGCGTCGGCCAGGGCAATCAGGATACGTCCGACATTGTGGTCGATGAGCGCGATCTGACCGTATGTGTTGGCGATGATCTCGCGCAACTGCGCATCGTCTTGCTGCGCAATACGGCTGTATTGTTTGCGCACATCCGCTCCCGATCCCTCGGGCTCGCTTTCCATGACGGCCTTGTGCCACCAGGGACGCCCCTCGTAGCTGCGGGCCCGGTTGGCGGGCAGATCGACCTTCGCCGGGTCGTGCAGGCGCGACCACGGTTCGGGACAGTCGAACGGATGATGCGGGTCCGGAAAGCTCACCCAGGCGCAAAAAGGCGTGTCATGATCGGCTTTTTTGAGCCAGTCGATCGTCCGGTCCGCGGTCCAGGTCGTGTTGTGCCACGCGACAGGCAGGCGCGAATGCCAGGTCTGCGCGGCGTCTTTCGTGTCGCCGGCGTTCTGCCGGTACAATGCGTTCTTCTCATCGCCCCGGCCATCGGCATGGAACCAGCGCTCATAATGCTGCCCGTGCGGCGGTTTTTCAGGCAGGAACCAGTTATGCCCGACGAGCATCAGTTCCAAATGCCGAAAGCCCATATAGGGTCCGTTCCAGTCGTCGGCAAAACCGGCGGACGACTTTACGCATTCCGGCGTGCCCGTCGGCTCGAACGTATGATAGGTGGAAAAATGCGCCTTGCCGAAGAAGGCGGTTTCATAGCCGCTCGCGGCAAGCGCTCCGGCAAATCCCCTTTCGCCGATCTCCGGCTTCAGGTCGATGCCATTGTCGTGCACGCCATGCGTCCGGCACAGTTGACCCGTCAGGACGGATGCCCGTGCCGGCTGGCACACGACCGACGGGGTTATGGCGGTGGTGAACCGCACGCCGTCCCGGGCGAGCTGATCGAGATGCGGTGTCTTGACCCTGCGGCCTTCAATGCCCAGGCAGTCGGCGCGCTGCTGGTCTGCGGAGATCAGAAGGATATTGGGGCGTGTGCTCATTGTCCGGCCTCGATCAGCTGGCTTGTCAGGGCGTCGGGCATGTCCAGCATGGCGTCGTGCAGGCAGGGCAGACGCCGGACACGCCACGCCGGATCGTCCTTGTAGCGGTCGTGAAACTGCCAGAAGGGCGAGGGTTTGTGGTGTTCACACAGGATAAATGTCCTGCGCGCTATGCGGGCCTCCCGGCCCGTGAGATGCACGCCGTTGCCGAAACAGGCGGCCGGATGCGGCGTGCATTTCGCCTTCAGTTCCTTGATGGTCTCCGGATCGGCGCTCCAGCGTTCGAACCCGACGGGCACGATGGTGCCGTCGGGCTGGATGGCTTTCCTGAGCTCCTCCGCCCGTTCCGGGTTGGCCATGTCGCTCGCCGCCTGTCCGCTTTCAGTGGGCACAAAGGCATCGACATAGACAAGTGCCCGGATGCGCTCTGAAAGATCCGAAGCCACACCGGTTATGATGAGCCCGCCATAGGAATGGCCGACGAGGGCGACATCGTCCAGACCGTGATACTCGATCAGCGTCGTTATATCGCGGACATGGGTCTGCGGCCCTTCAACCATGTGCAACAGGTGCCGCCGCTCGGCCAGACCGGTAAAAGTAGGCGCCCAGACCTCATGGCCGGCGTCCCGCAGCCTGCCCGCCACTTTCTCCCAGCACCAGCCCCCGTGCCAGCCGCCATGAACGAGGACAAAGATCATGCCGCCACTCTTCTTGCCTGCCGGATACGCCACACATCGAAGCAGATAAACAGCACCACGGCCAACGCCGCAGGCACCCAGACCCAAAGGTCGGGCGACAGAATCAGCGCACCGGCGACCGTGCGCAGAACACGGGACGGCATGCCGAGATCCTGCCCCGCCCAGCCGATCATCGCCGTCGTCAAAAGCCACACGGCCAGCGAAAGCGTGATGATTGCCTCGGCAAAGTAGACGGCGTCAAACGCGACTTGGCCGAACAAAAGCTGAGGATGGAAGAAGAACGCATAGGGAATGACGAACGCGACCGAGCAAAGCCGGACCGCCGACAGACCCGTCTCGAACGGGTGAGAGCCGGCAATCGGCGCGGCCGCGTAAGCCGCCAGCGCCACGGGCGGCGTTACCGGTGAAAGCACACCGAAATAAAGGACGAAGAGATGCACCGCCAGGACCGGCGTCGCATCGCCGGATAGTTGTGTAAGGAAAACGCCCATGACCGTGATGATCGTCGCATAGGCCGGAAGCGTCGGCATGCCCATCGACAGCACCAGCGAGGCGATCATGGTCAGAACAAGCGCCAGCAGGATACCGTCATCCACGAGGAGCGCGAGGTCCGTGCCGATCTTCGGCCCCAACCCCGTGCCCTGTACGACCCCGATAAAAATGCCAAGGCCGGCCACGATGGCAATCAGTTTTGATACGGCGACACCGCCCTCGACGAGCTTTTCAATCAGGCGTGACGGGTTCTGACGGAACTCGCGGTTCAGGAGCCCGAAGACAATGGTTGAAGCAATGGCCCAGAAACCGGCCCGGTTGACGGAATAACCCGCCGCCAGGCAATAGATGATCGCAAAGAGCGGCGCAAAAAAGGCCAGCGCCTTGATCCAGTCTTCGCGTGTCAGACGCGTGTTGTCCTCTTCTGAAACAGTGATACCGCGTTTGCGGGCTTGCAATTCAACGGCGGTAAAAAGGCTGGCGAAGTAGAAAAGCGCCGGAATCAGCACAGCGATGGCAACCTGACTGTAGGGCACCTGCGCCTGCTCAGCGAGATAGAAGGCCGCAGCACCCATGACGGGCGGCGTAATCTGCCCTCCCGTGGACGCCGCCGCTTCGATCCCGCCGGCGAAGCGGGGCGAAAAGCCCCGCGATTTGATCAGTGGGATCGTGAATGTGCCCGTGCCGGCCACATTGGCGGCCGCGGAACCGGAGAACGTGCCGAACATGGCAGAGGACACGATCGCCGCGTGTGCCGGCCCGCCCTTCAGGCGGCGGGTCGCGGCAAGCGCGATTTTCAGGATTGCTTCCGCGGCCCCCGTCGCCTGGATAACCACACCGAAAAGGATGAAGATCACCACGTTCTGGATCATGATCGAGAGCGCGAAGCCCATCGCGCCGCTCGTCTCGAGCCAGAAATTCATGGCTAGGACGTCCCACGCCTTCACGCCCGTCTGATAAAACATCCACTCAGGCGCGCCCCATTTCATATAGACGACGGCCAGCACCACAAGCAGGAACATCACCCATCCCGCCAACCGCCGGACAAGTTCGGCGACCACCACAACACCGCAAAGCGCGGCAACGACGTCGACCGGCCCGGGTATGAACAGAAAGTCCGCACCCTTGCCGAGCTTGCGCGCAAGCACCCAGATCGCAAAGGCCAAAAGCACCACCAGACCGACGTTAAAAAGAAGCGCCGCCCGACGCGATGCGTCCGACGACGGCTTCCAGGGCAACGTCACGGCAATTGCGATAAAGCAGCAGGCGCCGACAAAGAACGGCCGGATAAAGCCGGGGTCCAGAAGCGTGCTGTTCAGTCCCCGGCCCCAGAGCCTCAATTGGCCCACCAGATCGTTCCATGCCCCCTCACCGCGCCTTTGCCATCCCAGCGCACGGTAGGTGTCGCTGTCGGAGAAGACGGGAAACAGCGGCGACGGGGTGTAAATAATGATTGCCGCCATAGCCAGCGCGATGAGGCCGACTGCCCAACCAACGATAGCCGGCCCGTGCGCGTCACGAAAGGCAATGGTGGCGCGGGTCATCGAATTCACCCTTTGAGCCGGCTATTCCAGCGGCACGCCCTTTTCCTCCAGGAACCTGGCGGAGCCCGGATGCATCTCACCGATGACGCCAAAACCGGCGTTCATAATGTCATAGTCCCGCGCAAACGGCGCAACGTCGGCAAGTTGATCCTTAGTTTCCCAGAAGGCCTCGGCAATGGCGAACGCGGTCTCGTCGCTCATCGACTCGTTGGCCAGAAGACCCGTCGTCACCCCGACGAACTTCACGCCGGTCTGATTCGCCTGGCCATCTCCCCAGGTGCCCGGCGCAATCTCCTTTACGAACCGCCCGGGGAAATCGGTGTGCTTGCGGAACGCGTCCCGGGCCAGCATCTCGTCGGTGTAGCCAACGAAGTGGAGCGGGCGGGAGGCCGACAATTCCGTCCATGTCGAACAGCCGACGGCACAGAGCTGAAACAGCACATCGACCGTTCCATCCTGCAGGAGAGCGGGAGAGTTTGCCCAATCGACATTGACAAGTTCATAATCTTCATCTGCCACCAGTCCGGTCGCATCCTCGATCATCTGGCTTTGAATACGTACAAGCGCCGCGCCCTGCGGTCCGAGAAAGACCCGCTTGTCCTCCAGATCCGCCAGTGTCCTGATCTCCGGATCATAGGTCGCAAAGGTAAAGAGATCGCCGGAGAAGGTAAACAACACGCGCAGCTTTCCAGCCAGCTCCATATTGTTTTCAAGCTCCTTGTAGGGCCCGATCTTCTTGACGAGAAAATGTGTCAGCGCAGGCGCGTAAAGCGTGACGTCCGCCTCGCCGTTCGCATTGTTGATCATGGACCGGATGCCGGGAAAACCGGTGGCGACTTCCATCTCTATACCGTGGCGTTGTTTGAGTTGCGACGCAACGTGCGTGGCCACGACATAGGCCGTTGAACCCGGAGCGCTGACCTGAGCCCGGATCAGATCCTGTGAAAAGGCCGCAGAGGCCGAGACGGCCAGCGCCATGGCACAGGCGAGTGCCTTCAGTGCATGTTTCATTTTTTCCTCCCATTTGCGCTTTGCGCATTCCGAAGCATCCTGTAATTTCATTGATTAGTCAATCATTGACTTAACAATAAAATTACGGCACGATTGCCGGTATGACCGCTGACGTCTTGATCGCCGAGGCAGCAAACCTGCCGCAGTTTCTGACCTACCGGATCACGCGGTTGCATCTTGCCTTGAACGCGCAGGCGACAAAAATCCTGTCGGAACACGATCTCGGCCTGGGACAGTGGCGCATGATTGCCATGGCCGGCAGCGGTGCGGCGCGAACGACCCGTGAACTGGCCGAGGAGACCGGGATGGACCCGGGCTTCATAAGCCGCACGCTGCGAAGCCTTGAAGATGCGGGCCTGATGCGGGCAAAGCGATCCGATGCCGATCGGCGGCAAATGCAGATTGAACTGACCCATGCGGGCAGGAACCTGTTTGAAGCAGTCCTGCCGAAGATGCAGCGCCGGCAGAATGCGCTCATGGACTGCCTGTCACCAAGGGAACGTGAGGACATCCTCATAATAATCGACAAGCTGGAGCGCGCCGCCAAGATGCGGGATTTCAATGACTGAGGCTTCGAACCTGCTCATCATCATGTCGGATGAGCATCAGGCCCGGGCAATGGGCTGCGCGGGTCATCCTTTTGTGCGAACGCCGAATCTCGATGCACTGGCAGCGAGAGGAACCGTTTTCACCGATGCCTACACGCCCTCGCCCATCTGTGTGCCCGCCCGGGCGGCCTTCGCAACCGGAAGATATGTTCACCAGACACGCCTGTGGGACAATGCCATGCCCTATGCGGGACAAATCCCTGGCTGGGGCCATGCCCTTCAGGAACAGGGCGCCCGGGTCGAATCCATCGGCAAGCTCCACTATCGCTCGCAGGAGGATCCTGCCGGCTTCGATGTCGAGCACATTCCGATGATGGTGAAAGACGGCGTCGGCATGGTCTGGGCCTCGATCCGACGCGAAGATGAGCGCATGATCGGCAAAGGCCGCGTGCTCGGCGATTACATCGGGCCGGGCGAGAGCACCTATACCGAATACGACCGGCGCGTAACCGAACGGACCGTTGAGTGGCTCAAGTCTCGCAAAACCGACGACACGCCCTGGTGCCTCTATGTCGGGCTGGTGGCGCCGCACTTCCCGCTGGTCTGCCCCGCGGAATTCTTCGATCTCTATCCGCCGGACAGTCTCCCGGAGCCGAAGCTTTCGCCGGCGACGGGCTATATCCGCCACCCCTGGGTCGAAAAACAGAATGCCGTCTCGGACACCGAGGCCGCGTTCAGCGACCCGCAAGAGCGCCGGCGCGCCATCGCAGCCTATTTCGGACTTTGCTCCTGGCTTGATCACAATATCGGGCGCATCCTGCAAGCGCTGGATGAAGCCGGTCTCAGCGCGACGACGACAGTCGTCTACACGTCGGATCACGGCGACAATATCGGCGCACGCGGCCTGTGGGGAAAGTCCAACCTTTATCAGGAAAGCGTATCCGTGCCGATGATCGCGGCCGGACCCGGCCTTGCGGCCGGATCATGCCGGACACCGGTCAGCCTTATCGACCTGTCCGCGGGCATTGCGGGCCATTTCGGGGCGGCACCGGTCGGCGTCGGCCGATCCGTTTTCGACATCGCCGATGCGCCACAAGATTCCGAACGCATCGTCTTCAGCGAGTACCATGCCGTCGGAGCGGTCTCCGGCGCATTCATGCTGCGCAAGGGACGCTACAAGCTCCATTACTATATCGACTTCCCGCCCGAACTGTTCGACCTTGAAACCGATCCCGAGGAAGTGTCGGACCTCGCGGCATCAAAGCCTCACGCCGCCATCCTTGAAGACCTCGCGCGCGAACTGGGCATGATCTGTGATCCCGCCGAGACAAACCGGCAGGCCTTCGCCGACCAATCCGCTCTGGTGGAGAAGATCGGCGGCAGACACGCCGCGCTCACACTCGGCAGCGCGACGGCCACGCCTCCCCCTGGAGCAAATCTGGTTTAAATTTTCTAGCCGTTTTCGGACAACAGCCGCCCGGCCGCCGCGCGCGCTTCATCGGTTACGGACGCGCCGGCCAGCATGCGCGCGATTTCCTCCTGCCGCGTGTCGCTGTCCATCATGCTGACACGGGTGGTGACGGCATCGCCGCTTTCCATCCCCTTGGCGATCAGCATGTGTGTGCTCGCCCGCGCCGCAACCTGTGGCGCATGGGTGACCGACAGGACCTGCACATCGCCTGAGAGCCGCTTGAGCCTTTTGCCGATCGCATCGGCTACGGCCCCGCCGACACCGGTGTCAATTTCGTCAAATACCAGGGTCGGCGCCGACCCTCGATCGGCCAGCGCGACCTTGAGTGCGAGAAGGAAGCGGGAAAGCTCACCGCCCGAAGCCACTTTGAGGATGGGGCCGGGCCGGGTTCCGGGATTGGTCCGCACATGAAACGCCACCTGATCGATGCCGTCGGGCCCGCCCTCGGCGGCATCGCTCTGGATCTGAACGATGAATTCGGCGCGTTCGAGTTTCAGCGCCGGCAACTCGTCCATGACGGCCTTGGCAAGAACATCCGCAGCCTTGTGACGGTCTTCGGAAAGGGCGAGCGCCGCCCGGTCGTAGGATTGTCTGGCTTCTTCGGTCTCCGCATCCAGTTCCGCCATGCGCTCCTCGCCGGCATCCAGATCCGCAAGCGCACTGACCATGCGTTCGGCCAGCGCCGGCAGTTCCGACACCGGAACACTGTATTTGCGCGATGCGGCCCGAAGCGCAAACAGCCGCTCCTCGCAGGCTTCCAACTCCCTCGGGTCGAACTCGGCAGCCCGGATCGCCGCTTCCGTCGCCGTCTGCGCGTCCGAGAGCTGATGAACCGCGGCATCCAGATTGGCGATAATCTCGTCCAATAAACCCGGTGCCTCGGCCGATTTGCGTTCCAGACGGCGCAGCAGAGAGCTGATCACCGGTACCGGCGATCCCTGGCCTGAAAGAATGTCGTTCGTTTCATTGATGTCGGCGGCGATCTTTTCCGCCTTCATCATCAGCGCGCGCTTTTCCGCCAATTCGTCCTCTTCCCCGTCCACCGGCGACAGGGCTTCCAGTTCATCGACCGAATCGCGCAGATAGTCGGCCTCCCGCGCCGCCTCCTCGACCTTCCTGCGGTGATTGTCCGCATCCCGAACGCACGCACGCCAGCGGGCAAATTTCGACGAGACGTCGAGGGCTGCCGCCTGCAGGCCGCCAAACGCGTCAAGCAGCCTGCGATGGGCGTCGGGTTCGACCAGCGCCCGGTCATCATGCTGGCCGTGGATTTCGACAAGAAGGCGGCCCGCTTCGCGCATCAGCGCAACGCTGGCCGGCTGATCGTTGATGAAGACCTTGGTGCGCCCGTCGGCGTTCTGCGTCCGCCGAAAGATCAGATCACCGTCATCATCGAGGCCGTTTTCACGAAGAAGGGTGCGAACCGGATGATCGGCAACGACATCGAACACCGCGGTGACCTGCCCGCGCTCGGCCCCCTGCCGCACAAGCCCGCCGTCGCCCCGCGCACCCAGCGCCAGCGAAAGACTGTCGAGAAGGATCGACTTGCCCGCCCCCGTCTCGCCGGTCAAAACCGAAAGTCCCCTCTCGAAGCCGAGATCGAGCCGTTCGATCAGAACGATATCCCGGATCGAAAGGTGCGAGAGCATGGCTTTCTCTGGACTTGCTCTAGCTCTGCGAGCCGAGCAATCTGGATCCGGCGCGCGTTATCCAGGAACCCCTGTTTTCCCGCGGTTCAAGTCCCTCGGTCTGCAGGAGCTTGTAGGAATCGGCATACCATTCGCTGTCCGGGAAATTGTGGCCGAGAACGGCCGCCGCGGCCTGCGCGTCCTGCGTCAGGCCCATGGCAAAATAGACCTCGACGAGCCTCGCCAATGCTTCCTCGACCTGACGGGTGTTCGGATAGGATTCGACCACCGTGCGGAACCTGTTGACGGCCGCCGCATACTCTTTGCGTTCCTGATAGTAGCGGCCGATCTGCATTTCCTTGCCGGCGAGTTGATCGCGTGCAAACCGGAGCTTGACCTCCGAATCGGCCACATATTCCGATTCCGGATAGCGCTGGATGATCTCGGAGAATGCCGCGATGGCACGCCGTGCGGTACGCTGATCGCGGGTCACCTGGGGAATCTGCCGGTAGTAGGACAGGCCGATCAGATAATACGCATAGGCCGTGTCCTCGGAATTCGGATAAAGGCTGATATAGCGCCGCGCCGAATTGATCGAGTCGGAATATTGACCCATGCGGTAATTGGCGAAGGAGTTCATGACCATCGCCTTACGGGCATATTCGGAATAGGGGTGCTGCTTGTCGATCGCCTCGAACTTCCGCGAGGCTTCCTTCATCTTGCCGGCCTTGATGTTCGCCAGCGCCTGATTGTAGAGCACATCCGCCGGCTCCGTATCGATATCGAGCACGGTGATGTCGATATCCCGGTCGCTTTGGCAGGCGGCCAGCGTTACAAGGCTGCCGATCATGGCTGCAGCGATCAGGCTGCGCGATCCCCGTCCGAGTGGATAAAGTCCCCGTTTCAGCATCCTGGCTCTCACCCCAAATTCACAACGACAGTATCGCCCGTTGCGCCTTGTTCCCGACCATCAGGCGGGCTGTCCGGCCGCCTCCGGAACCGCGCACGCTGTCATAGCGCCAAATGCACGATGACCGCAACGTCATGGCCACGGTTTGGTACAATTTTATGGCACGGCGCTGCAGCTTTCCAGACCTCGCCGCATGCGAACATGACAATTGGGTGAACGTGTGCGCCGCCTGGAGCAGGTCCGGCTCAGATCACCGAATTTGACTGAGAACCGCTCTACGTCCAGGGAGCGAACATCGGTCCGCTGACGGCAACGAGCTCACCGCCCCGCGGCTTCTCGCGCGGCTGCGAGGTCTCGACAACCTCATAGGCGCTTGCGTCATTCAGCAGCGCCCTGAGCGCCAGCGAGTTGAGCTTGTGTCCGCCCCGGTATGAGCGATAGCAGCCAATGAACTTCGCACCGGCCAGAGCCAGGTCGCCAACCGCATCGAGGGTCTTGTGGCGCACGAACTCGTTGTCGAAGCGCAGGCCCTCAATATTGATCACGCAATCGTCGTCGCCGATCACCACCGAATTCTCCAGCGAGGACCCGAGTGCGTGGCCCGACGCCCACAGGAATTCGACGTCGCGCATGAAACCGAATGTGCGGGCCCTGGCAAGCTCCTTGCGGAACCTGTCGGCGGTGATGTCGCCCTTCCAGGACTGCCGGCCGATCAGCTTGCAGTCGAAGTCGATGTCGATCTCGAAACGCGTCCCCTCATAGGGAACGAACTCCGCCCAGGAGGCGCCGGCCTCGATCCGCACGGGCTTTACGACGCGAAGATAGCGGCGCTTCGAGCTCAGTATATCCACACCGGCGCGGTCCAGTGCCTCAATGAAGACGATGGAACTGCCATCCATGATCGGCACTTCCGCGCCGTCGATTTCAACGATGATGTTGTCGACCTCCATGGCATAGAACGCCGCCATGAGATGCTCGACCGTAGCAACGCTCGCACCGCCCGCGTCACCCAGCACGGTGCAAAGATCCGTTGCGGCGACCTGCGAGGCGACCGCCCGGATGAGATGTGTTTCGCCATTGTCGAAAATGCGCTTGAAAACGATGCCGGTATCGGCTTCCGCCGGCTTGAACGTTATCGAGACCTTCGAACCGCTATGCACCCCGACCCCCGAGAGCGTAGCTTCGTTCAGAACCGTTGTCTGATAGCCAAAATAATTAATACTCATACATTCAAGCCTGATATCTTCAGCCAAGATTATCCGAAGGCCTGAGCCCTTAACGCCGCCGTTAAGACCACGTTTTATCTCATCTTTTTCGGATAATCTTATTGTCCCGACCAAATCCCCACAGCTGAAAGATACGTGCCGTCCATAGACAAACCAAATCACGGTTTTTTACGGCTTGTAACGGCCGGATTATTAAATATCTTTAAAGGCTTAGGAGATTTAACAGTCGTTAACGAACCGTTAGCAAACGGGTGTATTTCATTTGCCCGGACGCAACCGGGGCAAATCACTCGGATTCGCCCCGGGAAATTGCACCGAAGTGAGTCGCAGGCTTTGGCGGCTCACATGGCCTGCCGGCGCAGGAAGGCCGGAATTTCCAGTTGATCGTCTTCAGACTGAGCCTGAGCCGATGGCTGGGCGCGGCCCTGATCGTCGAGAGCGCCCTTGCGTGGGGCATACATGCTTGCCTCGGCCGACAATCGACGGCGCTGGTTCGACGCTGCCGGAGCAGCAGCCATCGGATCGACGGCCTCTTCATCTTCCCGGCGGCCGAGACTGTGCGAGATGCGCTTCAGCAGGCCCATCGGCCCGCGCTCGTCATTGCTTGCGGCCGGACGCTGCTGCTGATCGACTTCCGCCTGCACGACCGGCGGGAAGTCCTCGATCCGCGGCATCTTGGGCGCCGGCTCCTGCTGTTGCGCCGGCTCGGCGGCTGCCTGCACGACCGGCGCCGGCTGTGCCGGTGCCTGAGGGGCGGCTTGCGGTGTCGCGCGGCTTTGGACAGCCGGCTTGGATGCATCAGGCTGCGCGAAGAGCTTGCTTTGCGGATGGAATTCCTCGCGCTCCACCCCCGCCTGCGCCGGAACGGCGATAGCAAGTTCCTTTTCCAGCTCGGCATCGGCGAGCTTGATCGTGGACTCGACCTGATCGGCAGGCAGCGCTGCCTGGCTGGCAGGCTGCGGCGGCGCCTGGGCAGCAGGCCGCTCGGCCGGCTGGCTGACCGCCGGTTTGGCGGTTGCCGTGATCTGCGTCGGGGTCGCCTCTTCGGCTCCCGTTTCACGGTCGATGCCCGTCGCGACAACCGAGACGCGGATCAGGCCTTCAAGATCCTCGTCGAACGTCGCGCCGAGGATGATATTGGCATCCGTGTCGACTTCTTCGCGGATCCGGGTCGCCGCCTCGTCGACCTCGAACAGGGTCATGTCGCGGCCGCCGGTGATCGAGATCAGAAGCCCCTGCGCGCCCTTCATCGACGTTTCGTCGAGGAGCGGGTTGGAGATCGCCGCTTCGGCGGCAGCCATCGCCCTGGCCTCGCCTGAGGCCTCGCCCGTGCCCATCATCGCCTTGCCCATCTCGCGCATGACCGAACGCACATCGGCAAAGTCCAGATTGATCAGGCCTTCCTTGACCATCAGGTCGGTGATGCAGGCAACGCCTGAGTAAAGCACCTGGTCCGCCATTCCGAAAGCATCGGCGAACGTCGTTTTGTCATTGGCAATGCGGAAAAGGTTCTGGTTCGGAATGACGATCAGCGTATCGACCGCATTCTGAAGCTCCAGAATACCATCTTCGGCAATGCGCATACGGCGCTGGCCTTCGAAATGGAACGGCTTGGTCACCACCCCGACGGTCAGGATGCCGCGCTCGCGGGCCGCTTCGGCGACGACCGGCGCTGCCCCGGTTCCCGTGCCGCCGCCCATGCCGGCGGTGACGAAACACATATGCGTGCCGTTCAGATGATCGTTGATCTCGTCGATGCACTCACGCGCCGCCGCGCAGCCGACTTCCGGTTGCGATCCGGCCCCGAGACCTTCGGTGACCGCGACACCCATCTGAATGACCCGGTCCGCCTTGGTCATCGTCAGCGCCTGGGCGTCGGTGTTGGCGACCACGAAGTCAACCCCCTGGAGCCCGGCATTGATCATGTTGTTGACAGCATTGCCGCCGCCGCCGCCGACACCGAAAACGGTGATCCGCGGCTTAAGCTCGGTGATATCCGGCTTCTGCAAGTTGATAGTCATGGTACCTCGTTCCCTTCTTAACCTTCGGCCGCCTGCCGCGTCGGCCAACTCAATTTCAAAAGCTCTCTTTCAGCCACTGTCCCACGCGGGCAAAGCGTCCACCCCCGCCGATTGCCCTGTAAATGCCGGCCCGATCGGCGCCGCGGCTCTCCAACGCGGCGATCTGCGGATAGATCATCAGGCCCACAGCGGTGGAAAATGCCGGTCCCTTTGCCGCCGCCGGCAATCCGGCGACGCCAAGAGGCCGGCCGATGCGCACGTTCCGGGCAAGGATCCGCCGCGCGGCATCCGCTATGCCGGTCAGCTGGCTTGCGCCGCCCGTCAGTACGATGCGCCGCCCGACCAGCGACGCATAGCCGGACCGCTGAATGCGGTCACGGATCATTTCCAGTGTCTCTTCCACCCTCGCCCGGACGATGCGTCCGATCAGCGCCTTCGGCATCTGTGCCGGCAATTCGCTATCCCCGTCGCCGATCGACGGAACGGATATCGTGTCGTTTTCGTCACCGCTCATCGGCAAGGCCGATCCGTGGACGACCTTCAGCCTCTCCGCGTCTTCAAGCCGAGTCGAAAGTCCGCGTGCCAGGTCCATGGTGACGTGATGTCCGCCGAGCGCAATGGCATCCGCGTTCACCATCCGGCCCTCCGTGAAGACGGAAATCGTCGTCGTGCCGCCACCCATATCGATACACGCACAGCCGATCTCGGCTTCGTCGTCGACAAGCGCGGAAAGTCCGCTTGCATAGGGCGTTGCGACCATCGCCTCAACCGTCAGGTGAGCCCGGTTCACGCAAAGCTCCAGATTGCGCAGCGGCGCCTGCTCGGCTGTCAGCACGTGCATATTGACGCCCAGACGGTCGCCATACATGCCGCGCGCATCGCGTATGCCGCGTTCGCCGTCCAGACTGAAACCGGTCGGCAGCGAATGCAGGATCGCCCGGTCCGGATTGTCGATCTGCGCCGCTGCCGCCGAAAGCACCTTGCGCAGGTCCGAACGCTCGACCTCATGGCCGCCGAGATCGATTTCCGCGGAGTAATGATCGCTGTGAAGCCGTCCGGCGGAGACGTTGACGATCAGCGATTCCACTTGCAGTCCGGCACGCTTCTCGGCCGTGTGGACGGCCATCCGCACGGAGCTTTCCACGGCATCGAGATCGGCGATGACGCCGGCCTTCACCCCGCGCGACTTGTGATGCCCGACACCGATGATCTCGACGTCATGGGTGCGTCCGGGCAGCAATCGCGATTCCTCGCGCGGCTCCAGCCGGCCGATCAGGCAGACAACCTTCGTCGAGCCGATATCAAGGACCGTGACGACACTGGGCCGTTTCGCCGGAAGCGCTCTGAGACAGGGAACCGAAAAGGAGGCTGAACGGAAGACGTTCATGAATTGCGCCCCTTCTTCAGCAACCGCTCGCGCGCTTCCAGGGCATTTTGCCGGCGCGACACCGCGCCCTCGGTCAATCCGATGGTCACGCGGTCATCCAGCCTGAGATCGACGGAGCGGATATCGCGGGCAAGCAGGTCCTGCTCGATATCCATCCGCCGCAGCTTTGCCAGAGCGGACTGCGTGCCTTCCTCGGGCAGTTGCACAGTCACGCCGTTGTCCAGCCGGATGTCCCAACGCCTGTCCGCAACCCTGATATGGGCGCGGATGCGGTCTTTCAGTTCAGGCCAGCTGTCGAGCACGAGATCAAAATCGCCTGCATTCGCTTCAGCGCCAAGGCCGACATAGAGCGGAAGCTGCATGAACCGTTCGCCGGCAAGCGGTCCGATCACATTGCCGCCGCGATCGATGATCGACAGTTCCCGGCCATGCTGCCAGATGGCGAACGCGCGCCGCTCGGCAAGCTTGATTTCGATGACATCCGGATATTCCTTGCGGACATCCGCGTCGAGGACCCAGGGCAATGCCATGATCGCTTTCCTTGCGGAAGCGACGTCGAGTGTGATGAGTGAGGTATGTCCGTCGAGCCCCAGCTGCTGGATCACATCGATCGGCGACGTCTCGACATTTCCGGATACGTTGATGCCGTCAATGGCGAATCCCGCCGCGGACGTTGTGCTCTCGGCGAGGGCGCGAAGGTGTCCGCCCTCCACAACGCCGTAAAGGCCGGTCATGGCAAACAGCGCGGCAGCGGCCATGGTTCCGGTATGCGGCGGGATAACGATGTGGCCGTCGATCAGGCCGGCAAACAGGCGCATCGGCCGCCTCAGGATGCGCGGCAGGACAACGGAAGCCTCCGCCGCGCCGCCGTCAAAGCGGTCTGCAGCTGCCTGCCGTTTCTTAACCCACCTGTTCTTCAACGCATACAAGAAGCGTCCTCCACCATCCAGGTCAGCAGTTCGCCAAAACTGTACCCGGCGAGTTCCGCGAGTTCGGGCACCAAGGATGTCGGAGTCATGCCGGGCTGCGTATTCACCTCCAACCAGATCAACTCGCCGTCTTCGGAAAAACGGTCGTCATATCTGAAATCGGAACGGCTTACGCCGCGACACCCGAGAGCTTGGTGCGCCATCACAGACAGTTTCTGTATCCTTTGGTAAATATTTGGTAAAATTCTCGCCGGATACTCGTGTTTTGAACCGCCTTTCACATATTTTGATTCATAATCGTAGAAGCTTTGGCCGACCGGGAAAATTTCGGTGACGCCGAGGGCCTCGTCACCCATCACCGCGCAGGTCAGTTCACGCCCGTGAACGAATCGCTCGACCATGACATGGTCGCCATAGGGCCAGTCGTCGGAGCCCAGGCTTTGCGGCGGATGCGGATGATCTTCCATGACGATGACCACGCCGAAACTGGACCCTTCGGAGACCGGCTTGACGACATAGGGCGGATCCATCGGATGGATGAGTTCGATTTCCAGACGGTGCATCACCCGTTCATCGGCGACCGGGATGCCGACGGAGGCGGCAATCCGCTTGGCCTGCTGCTTGTGCATGGCAAGCGCCGAGGCCATCACACCGGAATGGGTGTAGGGAATTTCCAGATATTCGAGAATGCCCTGGATCGTGCCGTCCTCACCGAATGGCCCGTGCAGGGCGTTGAAAGCCACATCCGGCCGCAATTCGCTGAGGACGGATGCAACGTCACGCCCGACATCGACCCGTGTCACTCGGTAACCAGCTTCCTCCAGCGCATCCGCGCAGGCCCCGCCCGAGGAGAGGCTGACGGGCCGTTCCGACGAGAACCCGCCCATCAGCATGGCTACGTGTTTCTTGTCCATCGCTGTCCCCTGGCCCTGGTTGCCGTCCCGTATTTGACTTGAGTCGCGCCTCTACCGCCCGATCTGTACGGGATGAAATCGACTCAAATACGGAAAACTCCAAGGCCAGTAGAATCAGAGAGTTGCGCCCTTCGCAACAGATTTTACTGCAAAGGGCGATTTTTCAGCTGGTTTGACCGGACAGGTCAGTCGACGGCCGGCACAGATCCCAGCCAACGATGCAGCTTCGGCATTCCCGGTGCTGTGTTCACTTCACGCGCATGGAGACTTTGCGGTGCACCGAACCGGAATTTCAGGCCGGCATAAATGCCCTGATCCAAGAGGCTGTCGGTGCGGCCTGTGGTGCTTTGCTCATTTACCTGAGTCCCCTCGTATGAAACAAACACCGTAGCGGCCCTGTTTTGGCTGGACAGCATGGCAAGCGGGTGCTCGAGGACGATCTCCCAGGCCCACATATCCGTGGGGTTCGACGGAGTGTCGTCCTCATCCTGCGTGCCGTCGGCATAGGCAACGCTTCCTTCGAGCATGGTCTCACCGTTGTTGAAGAAAACCTGCCCGATAGCCCGAATGAAAAATGCGTCGCTGAGCGTCTCCATGTTGCCGCTGTCGGCGTGGGTATCGAAGTAACCGGCTTGAAACGCAACCGACACGCGTTCGTTGAGGTAGCGGGCTTGACCACCTGCCAACCACTGCGTCACGTCATGATCCGCCGAGATTTCATGGAAGAACGTCTCACCGGCGCCGGCAAAGGCGCCGATCAGAAAATTGTCTTGTGAGAACGCGAGATGGCCGCCGCCGGTGTAGCCGCCGGAATAGGTATCGTCGGCGGGCACGCCGTTTACGTCGTCATTGTCAAACGCACCCTCACCGTCGAATTCCAATTGAACCAACCAATCATTGAAAACCGGCGCCGCGAACATCGCCCCACCGCCAGCAAGTGGAAAATCCTCGATTTCGTCGGGCGGGCCCGCGGATGAATTGATCGCATCGCCTCCGCGCCACAGATAGCCGCCCCAGGCATTGACCTCAAAGACAGCGGCGAAGTCACGAGACGGAAGCCCTGCGGGATCGGCCGCCTGCACTGAGACCGCAGAGATCCCGAACAGGCACATTGCTGCGATCGAAACCGAACGTAAAGGCCCCGCAGCGACATTGCCGTTCGCTCGAGCGCTCGTCTTCATGACGATATTCATTGTCACCCCCATCATGGCAAACCTTGTTTTTGGCTACCAAATAGGAAGGTTTCATACAATAAAATGGCACTTCAAAATTCCGTTACGTGACCAATACATCACATATACTTCTTCGAGCGCCTCGCTCCGTCAGACGTTATTCGCCGTCGCCGATCCGATCTGCGGGACCGTCATCCGGCGCAGGGTCGGGAGTTTGATGGTCCAGCCCCGCCCCGCGGCGCGATCATCATTCGCGGCGCGGGCGTCAAAAGGGTTTGCCCAGGGATAGCGCGCGACACGCGCCCGTGCCTCCCACGGGGATTGCGGAACATCGTCGAACGCGCCCGCAAGCAGGTCAAGCTCCTCATAAGCCTTTACCGAGACGGCCCTGTTGCGGCTGAATTCGACGGCCGGTCCCCAATAGTCCGACGGCAGCGCTTCCACGCCGCAAAGGGCCGCGACGTCCTTGAAGAGGTTCACGGCCGGCAGCCATGCGCCACGCGCGCGATTGTGATAGCGGCCGCAATTGGCCGCCTTGATGTTGCCTGAGCGGATGGCAAGCCAGAGCTGACTTGCGGACAGGAACCGGTCGCGCGGCACGTCGTGAACGGCGAACCCGATGCCAAGGGCCTGTCTTGCGCGACAGCCCAGTTGCGCATCGAGCAGCCGCCACTCATCGCCCGTCCGGTACTCACAGAGCCAGTGGTCTTCCCAATGATCCACCCGAAAATAGTTGGCAAATCCGACCCTGACCCGGGCCTCGATGCCGTTCGACCGCAGGACACTTGTCGCGATCAGCGCAAAATCCCTGGAGGTCACGTTGAGATATGCCGGTATGTCCCGCCGCGCCAGAAGCGTACGACGGTCGCGGGCAAACGCCGCGCCGAGCAGCCGTTCCACGGTTCTCAACGCGCGATCAGAATCGGCATAACGCGGGTTTGCCTCGGACAGGAGGCGCGCGACGTCGTGGTGGATCATGAAGTTTTCAAAAACATCGGCAAGGTCCCGCGGCGTCGACGGCAATTCGTCAAGCCGGTGCCGAAACGAACCGGGATTGGACCAGGCCGTATGAGTTGCATAACTGATTTCCATAAAATTCCGCCCTTAAACCCGTGTTACCCGAACTCGAAATGCTTACGCAGTTCAGCAATGCGGTCACTGCAGCCACGAATTGGGGGCAGATTGAGACAGGAGGGATCAAAATGAGCGGTACCGCGTTAACGAAAATTGTGAGGAAAACCCGGAACGGGACGCGCCGCGACCCCGAAAGCCCGCTCACTCAGTACACTTTCCGTAAAGTCAAATTTTGCAACGCACCGCATATCCACAGGACATCACCAGCCCGGACCACAGACAAGCCGTTTACCCTTGGTTGCCGCAAAAACGCTCAACAAGCGGCACGAGCGTATCGGCCCCCGCCTCGAGCTCCTGCGGCGTGAACGCGCAAAACCCGAGAACGAGCCCTTTTCGCACCGGCGCCCCTGCATAAAAATCGGACAAGGGCGCAACCGATAGCCCTTTTTCCCTTGCAGCATGCGACAGAGCGACGTCGTCGCAGTGCTTCGGCAGTCCGACAACGAACTGCATGCCGGCCTGATGGTCCTCGATCGTCACCGACGGCCCCAGCCGCCCTGAAAGCAGATCGATCAGGACGCGCCGGCGCTCCGAATAGACACGCCTGACGCGCCTCAGATGACGGTAGAATTCACCATCCTCGAAGAACACCGCCAGCGCCCGCTGCGGCATGATCGAGGCCTTGCCGCCGAAACGATGGAGGGTCCGAGTGAAACGCTCGATCAGAACTTCAGGTATTACAAGATATCCAATGCGCAAGTTGTTGGAAAATATCTTGGAAAAGCTCCCGGCATATATCGTTCGATCCTCCTGATCGAACCCGGCGAGCGCCGGGATGGGGCGTCCGGCATAGCGGAACTCGCTGTCGTAATCGTCCTCTATGATCCAGGAGCCGGCCTGCGTGGACCACTGCAGGAAAGCAAGGCGGCGCGCCTGTGTCATCGCTCCGCCAAGCGGATATTGCTGCGATGGTGTCAGCACAACGAGCTCCGGCTTGCGGGGGCCGTCCGATGGCGGCAGTTCAGCTCCCTCCTGATCCACCGGCAACCACAGCGATTGCATGCCGAGGCTGACGACAAAGTTGCGGATCTGGGGATAACCGGGATCTTCCAGCCCGATCCAGTCGCCGCGGCGTGCCAGCGTGCGAATGCACAGTTCCAGCGCATCGCCCGATCCGGCGGTAACCAGCACCTGCTCCGGAACGGCGTTCACGCCCCGCCATTGCAGGACGTGTCCACACACCGCTTCCCGCAGTCGCCGGTCGCCGAAAGCATCGTCCGGCGTCACCAGGGCCTCGGCTTCGTTGCGGGCAACGCGCGCCACACATCGCGCCCATTGCCGATAGGGGAAATGCCGCATATCGGGCACACCGGGGTCGAACGGCCGCGGTCCGCGCCGCTTTTGCCCGCTTGACGCCGCCTTGACGGGCTTCTGCCTGCCCGCGAACTCCACCTCTCCCATATGACAGACCGCAAAACCGGCCCCCTGCCGGCCCTCGATATAGCCTTCGGCGACCAACTGGTCATAGGCCGTGACGACGGTCGATCGGGAAACGCCCAGTTCCACGGCCAGCGCCCGGGTCGGAGGCAAATGGCCGCTTGCCTCGAACGCGCCTTCAACAATGCGGGCGCGAAGTCCTTCATAGACCTGCTGGAAGATCGGTGTGCTGATCGAGCGATCGACCGTCACCGACGCTGAAGATCCGGACCCGGTTGTGATTGGTTTGTTCATTTTGCGGACTATTGGAGTTTTTTTACAGCTCAATTCTCGCATAAACAGGACACCCGATACAAGCCGTCCACGCGAAGACCGAGATATGGCCGCAAACCCATTGTACGAAGAGATCTTCCCGCGCGCGCTGTCGGGCGCCAGGGTCGATGTGCCGCCCCCGGCGCTGGCGCCGCCGCGCCTGACGATTTCGGGCGGGCACGTCACGCTTGAGCCGCTGGATCCGGACCGTCACGCAAAGGAGTTGTTCGAAGCCGGCCACAGCGACGAAGAAGCCCTGCGCATCTAGGACTATATGCGATACGGCCCCTGGCCGGATCTCGGGTCCTACAGGACGGCCTTACGGCAACAATCCGCGAGCCTCGACACGATCTTTTACGCAATCCGGCCGCATGAAGCAGCCAAGGTCTGTGGTCAGGCAAGCTTTCTGGATATTCATCCGCAGGACGGCGTGATCGAGATCGGTCATATCTGGTTCTCGCCGCAACTGCGCCGCACCCGTGCCGCGACCGAGGCGCTCTTCCTGCTTTTGTGCCAGGCCATGGATGATCTCGGCTATCGCCGCATGCAATGGCGCTGCAACGCGCTCAACGAGAACCCGCGCAACGCCGCGCGCCGACTCGGCTTCCGGTTCGAGGGCATCTGCCACAACAATCTGATCTTCAAGGGAATGAACCGCGATACCGCGTGGTACTCGATCCTGGACGACGAATGGCCAGAGGTTCGCGAACTGATCGCGACCTGGCTCAGCCCGGACAATTTCGACCCATCCGGCACAGCGAAAAGCTCGCTCAGCCAGGCCATGAAGCAACGCCAACCCGGCCCACGGCCGGTCTAAAGCGCGTTCAGCTTGTCGAGATTTGCGGCTTTCAGAGCGGCTTGCGTGTGGCCGACATCATAGGCCGGCGACAGGATCACTTCGGCATCGCTGATCGAAATCGAGACAAATGCCGTCATCAGCGGCAGATAGTCCCCCCAAACGCTGTCAAAGGCGGCCAGCATCGCGGCGCTGGCCTTCGATTTCGAGATGATCGAGCCGGTGCCGGTCACACGCAGCGCCTTCCGGGTCAGAACATCGATAAAGCACACTTCGACCGCCGGATGCCTGCGAAGATTGGCAAGCGTGCCCGGAGACCGTAAATTACCGAAGGCGAGCGTCTGATCGTCGATGATCACAAAGGTCGCCTTGGGTGAGACCGACGGTGTTCCGTCTTCGTTGACGGTGGCCACCATTCCGGCGGAATGGTTCCGTATCAGTTCCCTCATGTCATCGGTCAGCATCACCGCCACCCCTACGCCAGCCGCCGGATATCGACAAAGGTCTCATTGTAGCAGGCGCCATCCTCGATATCGGTCCGGATATGCGACGGGATCAGGGCATTCACCGTGTTTCCGGTCGCGCTTGTCTTCAGCCATGTGCCCTTGGGGCTGTAAAGGACACCAGATCTCACCGTATCAGTGACAACCAGTTCGAGCGTGACCTCCCCGCGCGCATTATAAACCATGACCTGCTCGCCGGATTTCAATCCCCGAGCGGCCGCATCGCGCGGATGCATCTCGACGATTTCCGGCCCGTCGGACGCCGCACACCCGCCAAACGTCGCATTGGTCCTCTTGTCCGAAGAGGGCGATATGAGAACGAGCGGAAGATCCCGCTCAATCGTCTCATAGCGGGGCACACCGTAGCCGAAGCGTTCCTCAAGATCTTTGGAGAAGAGTTCGATGCGCCCGGAGGCCGTGGCCGGGAGCACCGTCTTGCACATGACCGGCTCCGATCCGTCCTCGGCCGCCATGGCGAGCGCCCGGTCGAGCGGGATCGTGCCGGGCGAAAAACCCTGAAGACGCTTATCGGAACCATCAAACGCCGCATCCATCAACGTCACGTCGTCCTCCCTGAACATCGGATCGTCAAATCCGAACCGGGCCGCAAGCCTGCGGAAGATTTCCGTGTTCGGCAGGCTTTCGCCGACGCGGGAAATGACCGGCGCCGCGCGTTGGACGTAGTTCTGACCATAGGCGCCGTAGACGTCGTCGAACTCGAAATGGCTTGCGGCCGGAAGGATGACATCGGCAAACGCCATGCTGTCAGTCATCACCACATCGCAACCGGCGATAAACAGATCCTCCCTGTGCAACGCCTTGATCAGCGTCTTCTGATCCGGGTGTGTGCAGACCGGATTGTGGTTGTAGATCATCGTCGCCATGACCGGCGGATCAAGCGCATCGTCCAGCAGCTTTTGCGCCACATCCACGATGTTGAAGGTACGGGTTCCCTCCGGCACGAGATCGGGACGCTGGAGCCTGTCCGTCGTTTTCGGAGCAGCGAGCCCGGGTTTTGCGATAACGCCGGCGCCCGGCCGGCCGTGATTGCCGGTCAGCGCCTGCAGGGCCATGCCGGCGCGCAGGCCCGAGCCGCCGCTGCGGCCGCGTTCAATGCCGTTGCCGAAGGACGCGGCGACATTCTCGGCACCCGCATAAAGCTCGACGAACGTCATGAACGTTTCCGCCGGCAGCCCGCATATCTCCTCGACGTCGCTGACGCCGTAGCGGCGCGCCTGTTCCATATAGGCGTCGAAACCGACGGTCCATTGATCGATAAAGGCAAGGTCGAGAGCCCCTCGCCGCTCCAGTTCCGCCGCCGCCGCCATGGCGAAAACCACGTCGCTGCCCGGCTTGATCTGCACAAAGAGATCGGCCCTTTCGGCAATCTTCGTCCGCTTGGGATCGATAACAATGAGGCGCACGCCGTTTTTGCCGGCATCTTTGAGAACCCGCATCATATGGAGATTGGATACCGTGACGTTGTTTCCCCATATGACGACGAGATCGGACCGGCGGGCCTGTTCCGGCGGCATGCCGGGAGCCGCGCCGTAAAGGCTGGTATAGGCCGTTCCGCGAACCGCACCGCAAAGCGGTCCGCGGTTCAACAGCGTCGCGCCGAGCTTGTGGAAGAAGCGCCGGTCCATCGAGCCGCCCGCCAGTTCGCCATGCGGTCCGGCATAGTTGAACGGCATGACCGATTGCGGACCGTATTGCGCGATCGCCCGGCTGAAGGCATCGTGAACAAGGTCCAGCGCCGCGTCCCATGAGACCGGTTCAAAGCGCCCCTGCCCGCGTGCGCCGACACGCCGCAGCGGCTGTGTCAGGCGGCCGGGACCGTGCACGAATTCGGGGTAAGAGCGGGCGACCTTGTTGCAGATCACCCCATCGGTAAATGCATTGACCTTTGAGCCGTGAATGGCGGCAATCCGGCCCGCCTCGACCGAGACCGACAGGGAGCACGTGTCCGGACAGTCCAGTGGACAAACGCTCGGCTTCACGGCATCTCGGACCAACTCGCTCATCTTCAATCTCCCGCCTGCGGCCGGCATGCCGCCGGGCAAATATCGAAAGCAGACATTAATCGGCGAACGGTCCAGAAAAAACGGCCATTACCGGAATATCCAGACATACCAATCGCTGCTAGACTGACTGAAGTTCTGAAACCGGGACCGCCGCGGGCGGCCTTAATGATTGTGGCAAGAGGTGCAGATGAACTGGGTATTCCTTTTTATAGCGATCGTCGGAGAAGTGATCGGCACATCGGCGTTGAAGGCATCCGAGAGCTTCACCCGCCTCGGGCCGTCCCTGATCACGGCGCTGGGTTTTGCCGTTGCATTCTATTTTCTGTCTCTGGCGCTGCGGACCATCCCCGTTGGCGTCGCCTACGCCGTCTGGTCCGGCGCCGGCATCGTCATCATATCCATCATCGGCTATGTCGTATTCCAGCAATCACTTGATCTTCCGGCGATTATCGGCATCGGTCTGATCCTGGCCGGCGTTCTGGTGCTCAACACGCTGTCGCAGTCGTCGACGCACTAGCGAGACGAGGTCAGGTTTGGTCATTTGACCGCGGCGATTTGGTCTCTGGCCAGGCGGGTCGCGCGCCGTGGTGCTATCCCACCACAAGCGCGAGCCAACGACGCCAGTAGCCAAAATCGCCCGGCCCATTCACCTTTGTGTTTCAACATCTTCTTTCCTTTGCAGGGTGGGGAAAATCGGCCCATCGTTCGCCCGATGCACATCACGCCGCGCGACGCGCCTTACCGAGCGACCTGATTTGGATCATCAAATGGTTCAATATGGTCGCCCGATACTCTAGGCGGCGGAATACTCCGCAGCCACTTCAGACCCGCCGGTTGCATTGCCTTCGCTGTAGGACTTAGCGCCTACACCGGCCAGCTTTCCGCCGTTTACGATCAGGTATTCGTCGCGGATCGGACGGCCGTCACACCAGCATTCGAGAATTTCTCGCACGCCGGCCGCATACCGCGCCTGAGCAGAAAGCGACGTGCCGGATATGTGCGGTGTCATGCCGTGGTTGGGCATGGTGCGCCATGGATGATCCCGCTCCGGCGGCTGCGGGAACCAGACATCGCCTGCATAACCGGCCAGATGACCGCTTTCGAGGGCATCGACAATAGCCTGGCGATCGCAGATTTTTCCACGCGCCGTGTTGACGATATAGCTGCCGCGTTTCATCTTCGACAGCATGTCGGCATTGAAGAGATGCTCCGTTTCGGGATGCAGCGGGCAATTGATTGTTACGACATCGCACACGCTGACCATGTCTTCGACAGATTCATGCCAAGTCAGATTGAGTTCCTTCTCGACATCCAGGGGAAGCCGGTGGCGATCAAAGTAATGCAAATGCACCTCAAACGGTTTCAGCCGCTTAAGCACAGCCAGACCGATCCGACCGGCGGCGACGGTGCCGACATGCATGCCTTCGAGATCATAAGATCGCGAGATGCAATCGGCGATGTTCCAGCCTCCCTTGGTGGCCCAGTTGTAGGAAGGTATATAGTTGCGAACCAGGCTGAGGATCTGCATGACCACGTGTTCAGACACGCTTATTGAGTTTGAAAACGTGACCTCGGCGACGGTCACATCATGTTTGATCGCAGCTTCAAGATCCACATGATCCGATCCAATACCTGCCGTAATAGCCAGCTTCAAGTTCGGTGCCTTCTGCATTCTTTCCGCCGTAATGTAAGCTGGCCAGAAGGGCTGCGAGATGACGATCTCGGCGTCAACAAGCTCTCTTTCGAGAACCGAATCGGGACCATCCTTGCTGGTGGTGACCACAAGCGAGTGGCCGTTGGATTCAAGATAGTTGCGCAGGCCAAGTTCGCCGCTAACGCTGCCCAGCAATTCACCCGGCTTGAAGTCGGTGGCTCTGGGAGTCGGGGCCGTCTGGCCGTCAGGATAGGACTTGATCTCGGGAATCGTGTCACGCGCATAGGATTGCGGGTAACCGTCCTCCGGATCGTCGTACAGAACACATACCACTTTTGCCATATTCGATTTCTCCACTTGAAAGACACAACGACCCGAGCCGCCCGCGTCAGGGGACACAGGCGTCAAACCGGCTGGGTGTCGGTTGGCTTGCAGGTTAGTCGGCAACGTTCGGGCGCCCGCCCAATCTCATTTTCGGGAGCCTAAATCGCTGATGGGCCCGATATTTCACAGCGGTGCCGGGCGGTCCAATTGAATGTATCAGGAGCCTGATAAATTATTTTTATCAGGCGGAAGCTCAAACCGGGCCAGTGTCGCTGCCAGATCGGATTTCAAGATGGCAGAAAATAGCGCATGGGTCATCTTTGCCATGGGCCGCCGGTCGGGCACGACGAGGCCGATGGCTTGCGACTTTGCGTTGTCAGCGATCTCGCGAAGTTCGAAATGACCTTCAAGTCCATAAAGGCCGGTCAGTGTGCTGGGAATGATACTGACCCAGCCCCCACGCAGCAGGTGTGCTAGGATGGTAAGATAGGAGTTCGCCGCGACACGCGGGGTCAATTTTACACCGTTTCGCTCAGCCGCCTGGTCAAGAATCCGCCGGTTTTGCATCTGCGGCCCCAGAAGACAAAGCGGCTCCTGTTCCAATTGTTTCCAGGTCAATGGTTTGTCATCGGTAAAATACCCAGTTCTGGAGATTGCAACATATTGCTCTTTGTAAAGGGGTATGTAGTTGATGCGCTGAAGTGGTTCGTTGTCGAGGTAAGTCAATCCCCCGTGCAGCTCCAGGCTGTCCAGTCCGGATTGAATCTGGCGGGAACTCATGGATTCAATTTCTATCTTCGCGAAAGGATGAACGCCAAAAAATAATTCCGTAAGGTGCCCCGTTATAGGCATCGCGGCGGGGATAACACCAATGTGCAGGCTCCCCGTCAGGTCTTCAGCCTTGTTCGACATATCATGCTTCAGACTCTCAAAGTCCGAAACGATCCGCTGCGCCCAGGCAAGGACTCGTTTGCCTTCCGGCGTCAGCCCGACAAAATGACGGTCCCTTTCGACCAGCCGGAACCCAAAATCGTCCTCCAACTTGCGCAGTGCCGAAGACAGCGTCGGTTGAGTGACATTGCACAGATCCGCGGCGCGCGCGAAATGTTCCTGACGAGCCAGCGTAATGAAGTAGTGAAGATGGCGGATAAGCATCCTGACGTCCTTCCCGGTGGTGACTTACCGATACCCGCCCAGTCACGCGGACAGGTCCCCGGTCGCGTCAGATTAATAATGATTTCAGCAACAAATCCACCACACGGGAGAAGCAACTGGCCTGACAAGGCCGGTGAAATTGCCGCCAGACATTAGTTTCAGCTTATCCGTGTATCGAGCCATTCCGGCTCAACCGTCACCGCCATCCACAATGGAATATAAGACCCCGCAGCACAGACATGCCATTATCTGTTCTGCTGTCTGTAAAGCTCACGGCTAAAGCATCCGGCCGAGAAACTCCTGAACCATCTGGCCCTCGCGGAATATTCCCAGACGCTTGATTTCCCATTCCAGCCTGATGCCGGAATGTTCGAGCACGCGCGCTCTCACCGTTTCGCCGAGGGTTTCCAGATCATAGGCCGTCGCATTGCCGGTGTTGATCATGAAATTGCAGTGCATCGGAGACATCTGCGCCGCGCCGACCATCATGCCGCGGCATCCGGCGGCGTCGATTTCCTTCCAGGCCGACGTGCCCGGCGGGTTCTTGAAGGTCGATCCCCCGGTCTTCTCGCGGATCGGCTGCACGGCCTCGCGATGATGCTGGACCTCGTCCATGGCGGTCTTGATCGCGTCGCTGTCCTCCCGGTAGCCCTCCAGGACCGCATGGGTGAAGATCAGATCGCCCGGCGCGCTGCTGTGGCGGTAATCATAGCCCATCTCTTCATTGCTCAGGACGTGTTTTTCGCCGCGGCGGTCAAGGGCATGAACCTCCACGACGCGCGCGCGCGTCTCCGTGCCGTTGGCCCCGGCATTCATGCGCAAGGCGCCACCCAGCCCGCCCGGAATTCCGTGATAGAAATGGAAACCGCCTATGCCGGCCAGATGCGCTGCCGCCGCAAGCCGCTTGTCGAGGCACGCGGCCCCGGCTTCGATGCGTATGTCGGAAACCTGCCTGATTTCGCCGAACCCCCTGGCTGACAGCCTGACCACGACACCGGGCACACCGCCGTCGCGGACAAGCAGGTTGGAGCCGACACCCACCACCAGAAGCGGCACGTCCTCCGGCAGTCTTTTCAAAAACGCCTGCAGGTCGTCCGCATCGGCCGGCTGGACCATGACGTCCGCGGGACCGCCGACCCTGAACCAGGTCACGCCGGCCATGGGAGCGTTCGCCGTCGCCTTTCCTTTGAGGCCCTCAAAGACCTCCGGCATCGTCTCCAGAAGGTTTGTCCGATCGCTCATGATCCGTTTCCGTCAAGCGCTTCGAGCTGGGTCGAGAGCGAACCGGCCCAGCCGGTTATGCTGCCGGCCCCGAGACACACCACAAAATCGTCCTTTTGCGCCACCGACGCTACGGTCGACGCCAATTCCTCCGGACCGGTGAGCGTTCGGGCATCCCTGTGTCCGCCGGCCCGTATCCGGTGCACAAGCTCCTCGGAACTGGCGCCATCGATCGGATCCTCTCCGGCGGAAAAAACCGGCGCGATAACAACGATGTCCGCATCGTTGAAACAGGCCGCGAACTCATCGAACAGGCTTGCGAGCCTGGTATAGCGGTGCGGCTGCGCCACCGCGATCACGCGGCCGGAACAGGCATCGCGGGCGGCCGACAGGACCGACCGGATTTCGACGGGGTGATGGGCGTAGTCGTCAAACACATCCACCCCTTTCCAGCTTCCCACATGGGTAAAGCGCCGCTTCACGCCGCCGAACGCCGCAAGTCCTTTGGCGATCGCTTCCGGACCAAGACCGAGCTCATGGGCCACGGCAATGGCCGCCGTCGCGTTGGAGACGTTGTAGCGCCCCGGCATGGGCAGGCGCAGATCGTCGAGGTGCGTGATTTCCCCGGTTTTCCGGTGCCGGATGGCGATATCGAACAGGGAGGTCGCGCCCTCCATGCGATGATTGGAGAAGCGAATGTCCGCCTGAGGATTCTCGCCATAGGTGACGACCCGCCGGTCGTCGATGCGCCCGACCAGAGCCTGAACCTCCGGATGGTCGACACACATGACGCCAAATCCGTAAAACGGCACGTTCTCGACAAACTGCGCGAAGGCCTCGCGAACGGTGTCGAACGTGCCGTAGTGATCGAGATGCTCCGGATCGATATTGGTGACAACGGCGACGTCGGCCGGCAGTTTCAGGAAAGTGCCGTCCGATTCATCGGCCTCCACGACCATCCAATCCCCGCTGCCCATATGGGCATTGGTGCCGTAGGCGTTGATAATCCCGCCATTGATCACCGTCGGATCAAGTCCGCCGGCATCGAGCAGGGCAGCCACCATCGATGTGGTTGTCGTCTTCCCGTGCGTCCCGCCGATCGCCACGGCATTTCTGAACCGCATGAGTTCCGCCAGCATTTCGGCACGCCGAACGATCGGAATGCCCCGCTCGCGGGCGACAATCAGTTCGGGATTGTCCTTGCGAATGGCCGTGGAAACCACCAGCACCTCCGCTTCACCCAGATTGTCCGCCGCATGGCCGACCGATACGGCAATCCCCTTGCCGCGCAGTCTTTGAACATTGGCGTTATCGGATATGTCGGAACCCTGAACGCTGTGCCCCAGATTGTGCAGCATTTCGGCAATACCGCTCATGCCGATGCCGCCGATACCGACGAAATGGACAAGGCCGATATTCTGCGGCATTTTCATTGCTGCGCGCTCCGTTTCTGCTGAGGGGACCTGCCACCCGCAATATCTTCTACAAGGTCCCCAAGCAAGCTGGCGGCGTCCGGCTTGCCCGCTGATTTTGCCCGTTTCGCCATCTCCTCCAGAAGATGCGGCTGCTCCATGAATGCCGTCAGCAGCGATGCCAGTTTCTCGGCGGAAAGCTCGGACTGCCGGATCACCTGCGCACCGCCCTTTTCCTGCAGCGCCGCCGCATTCGCCGCCTGATCGTGGTCGAGGGCGTGAGGAAACGGTACCAGAATGGACGGCCGCCCGATAACCGAAAGCTCCGACACCGTCGATGCGCCCGACCGGCTGATCACCAGATGCGCCTGCGCGATACGGCCCGCCATATCGTTGAAAAACGGAGAAATCTCGGCGTTGACCAGATTGTCCTCGCAAAACCGTTCGACGGTTCCGCGATCCTCCGGCCGGGCCTGCTGTGTCACACGCAACCGGTTCCTCAACGCCTCCGGCACACGCACCAGCGCTTCGGGCAGGATTTGCGAGAAGAAACGAGCGCCCTGGCTGCCACCGAAAACCAGCAGGTGAAAAGCCTCTTCACTCGTCGGCGCCTTGTAGGCTTTTTCCGCGGCTTTCAGGACATCCGGCCTCACCGGATTGCCGGTCGCAACGATCTTGTCTGCGAAGGAGCCTTCACCCTCCGGCAGGAAACCGCCGGCAATGACATCGACACGCGGCGCCAGGAACCGGTTGGCCCGGCCCATGACCGCATTCTGTTCATGAATGACGCTCGCAATACGGCGGCGGCTGGCCGCCATGAGCGGCGGCAGGGTCGGATAACCACCGAACCCGACGACGGCGGCAGGTCTGAGCCGTGAAAGCAGGCGGCCGGACCGGCGCAGGCCGCGAAACAGCCTGAACCCGGTTTTTGCCAGGGCAACCGGGTTCTTGGACGTGATTGTCGCCGAAGGAATGATATGGATGTCATCGGCGGGAAACGCTCCCGAAAACCGCTCCGCCCGCTTGTCCGTGGCAAGATGAACGGCAAAGCCCCGGGCGCGCAATTCATGCCCCAGGGCCTCGGCCGGGAACAGATGTCCGCCGGTCCCTCCGGCGCACAGGAGGATGGTGGCGGCCATCGGCTAGAGCAAATCTGGTTTAAATTGGATCATTTGACCGCGGCGATTTTGGTCACTGACAAGGCGGGCTGCGCGCCGTGGTGTATCCCCACCACAAGCGCGAGCCAACGCAGTCAGAGGGCAAAATCGCCCGGCCCGTTCA